>DATCMG010000577.1:0-3742 GCA_036563555.1 Roseomonas sp.
CACTTCTCGGATGAGCGCGCGCCCTGCGGCCCTCGTCACCGGAGCGCGGCGCGGCATCGGCCGCGCCATATGCGCGGCCCTGGCGGTACGCGGTTTTGACGTGGTGGGCGCCGACCTCTCGGAAGAGGGCGCGGCGGAAACGGCGGCGGCGGTGGAGGCGGCGGGCGGCCGCTTCGCTTTCCGGTTGGCCGACATCGCGGCGCTGGACGGGCATGCGGCATTGCTGGACGCGTCCTGGAATGCCTTCGGGGGGCTGGAATGCCTCGTGAACAATGCAGGCGTCGGCGCGATGCGGCGCGCCGACCTGCTGGAGGTGACGCCAGAATCCTGGGACCGGGCCTTCAACGTGAATGTCCGCGGCGGCTTTTTCCTCGCCCAGGGGGTGGCACGGCGGATGCTGGCGGCGGAGGCGCCGCGCCGGGGAGCCCGCAGCATGGTCTTCATCTCCTCTGCCAACGCCACCCTTGCATCCCCGGAGCGCGGTGAATACGCGGCATCTAAGGCGGCTGTTTCAATGGTGGCGCGCGTCTTCGCATTGCGGCTGGCAGAGGAAGGGATCGCGGTGCACGAGATCCGCCCGGGCGTAATCCGCACCGACATGACTGCCCCCGTCGCCGCTGCCTACGATGCGCGTATCGCAGCCGGCCTCTCCCCGATCCGCCGCTGGGGCGAGGCGGAGGATGTCGGCCGGACTGTTGCCCTGCTGGCCGCCGGTGACCTGCCCTTCAATACCGGTGACGCCTTCCATGTGGATGGCGGCCTGCATGTGGGCCGCCTGTGATGCCGGAAGACCGCCTGCATTACGAGGAGATCGCGGACGGTCTGACCTGGGAAACCGGCGGCATCACGGTCACGGAATCCCACATCCTGGCCTTCGCCGGCCTTTCCGGTGACTTCTACGATCTGCATGTGGATGACGACTATGCGCGCGCTCTCGGCTTTCCCGGGAAGGTGGCGCATGGGTTACTGGGGCTGGCACTGGCGGACGGGCTGAAGAACCGCTCCTCGGTCCGGCTGGCCGCGGTGGTCTCGCTGGGGTGGCGCTGGAACTTCACCGGCCCGATCCTGCCGGGGGACCGGATCAGTGCTGTCATCCGCGTGATCGCCAGGCGCCCCACGCGGCGGCCCGAGCGCGGGATCGTCACGCTGGAATTCGACCTGCGGAATCAGCGGGGGGGAGACGGTGCAGCGGGGGGAGAACGACATGATGGTGCATTGGCGGAGCGGTTAAACGGGGCCAGGCGGGCTGCGTTCCCGCCTCTCCGGGCCGTCTAAACCTCCCATCCCGCGATCCCCAGATATGCAGCCGCCAACCGCGCCTGCCCCTCATGCATGGCGCGGCCCGTGACGGTGGCGCAGCCGGCCGCGCGGGCGGCGGCGATCAGCGGCGTCACCTCGGGGTTAGGGATCACATCCGCCACCACTTGCCGCGGGCACAGGCGCGAGGCGTCGAACGGCAGCGGATCGCCTTCCTGCAGGCCCAGTGGCGTGGCGTTCACGACGATGTCATAGCCGGTGGTGTCTGGTGCTGCCTCCGCCGCGGAAAGGCCCGGATAGGCGGCGGAGAGCGCCTGGGCCAGTGTGGCGGCACGGCCGGGTGCCATGTCGTGCAATGCCAGCCTGGTGGCGCCGGCGCGCGCCAGGGCATGGGCGATGGCGCGGCCGGCGGCGCCGCAGCCGACCTGCAGTATGGCGGCGTGGCGCACCGCATGCCCGGCGCGCTCCAGCCCGTCCCGAAACCCCTCGCCGTCGAACATCTCGCCCTCCCAGCCACCTTCGGGGCGGCGGCGGACGGTGTTCACGGTGCCGGTCCGCTGCGCCGTTGGACCCAGCGCGCTCAGCAGGGGGATCACCGCCTCCTTGTGCGGCATGGTGATCACCAACCCGTCCAGGTTGCGCAGGCGGCTCAGGCCGGCCCAGGCGGCGGGCAACTCGCCAGCCGGGACGTCGAAGGCCACGAACACCATGTCCATGCCCAGCCGCGCGAAGGCCTCGTTGAACAGGGCAGGTGAGCGCAATGGTGCCACCGGATCGCCGACGATGCCCATCAGGCGGGTGCGGCCGGTGATGGTCATGCGCGGCGCCTGGAATCGGCCATCACCGCCTCGATCAGCCGCTGCACCGGCAGGGCGGAACGGGCGCTGTTGGAGGGTTCGCGCTCCTCCTCAATGGCGTCCAGCATCTCGGTGATCAGGGCGCGGTGGGGGCCGTGGTCGAAGGCCATGGGATCGGCACCGCCGCCCCCTGAACCCTCCGGGCCGAAGGCTTCCGGCGGCGCACCCTCCATTCCGTGCAACTCCAGCCGGTGAGCGGCCAGCACGGCGGAGCCTCTCGTGCCAGCGATCTCGATTCGTTCGGGAAAGCCGGGGCGGGCGACGCTGGTGGCATCCAGTACGCCGATCGCGCCGTTCTCGAAGCGCAATGCGGCTGCAGCCACGTCTTCCGTGTCGATCTGCCGTAGTGGGGAGGTGAGGGCAAAGCCGGCGGCGTCCCGCACCGGGCCCATCAGGTGCAGCAACAGATCAAGCGTGTGGATGGCCTGCGTCAGCAGCACGCCGCCCCCGTCGCGCGCCATGGTGCCGCGGCCGGGCTGGGCGAAATAGGCATCGTCCCGCCACCAGCGGATGGAAGCGGACGCAGAGAGAGGCTTCCCGAGCGCGCCGGTGTCGAGCGCCGCTTTGAGGCGCAGCGCGGCGGGGCGGAAACGGTGCTGCAGGCAGACCCCGCAGCGGACGCCTGCGGCCTCGGCCGCCGCTGCCAGCGCTTCGCCGCGCGCGACGGTCAGCTCGATCGGCTTCTCGACCAGGATGTGCTTGCCGGCGGCAATGGCGGCCTGCGCGACTGTCAGGTGCGAACCCGGCGGTGTGAGCACGAGGACAAAGTCCAGCCTCGGTGCCGCCAGCAGTGCCGCCTGCTCGGCGAATGCCGGCGCTCCCCAGCGCGCCGAGAAGGCGTCCCGCCGGGCAGGGGAGGGCGCGTATCCCCCAATGATCCGGACCCGGCCTGCTTCCTCCAATTCCCGCAGGCTGATAATATGCGGCGCGACGGCCATGC
Organism: Roseomonas sp.; assembly: GCA_036563555.1. Taxonomy (GTDB): domain Bacteria; phylum Pseudomonadota; class Alphaproteobacteria; order Acetobacterales; family Acetobacteraceae; genus Roseomonas. Next base: position 3,055 of record DATCMG010000577.1, read on the forward strand.
CGAGGCCGATGATGCCTACCCCGATCGGCATTCTCTTCACTTCCCCGGATGCCGCTTCCCGCTTCACAGGCGCGGTTGCCGCGACCTATCGTTCCCGAGCGCGGGCTTACCCCGCGCGAACAATGATCCGGCGAAACTGTCGGACGGTGCCGAGGAAATGTCCATGACCATGATGTCCCTCTCTCGCCGCGATCTTGCGCGGTTGCTCGGCGCCTCCGCGGCGTTGCTTCCCTTGCTACCGGGCGGCAAGGCGCTGGCGCAGACGCGGCGCGACACGCTGGTGATCGGCATCGACATCAGCGATACCATCACCTTGGATCCCGTCCGTCAGGCGCAGTACACGCCGCCGCTGACGCTGGCCGCCTGCTACGATAGCCTGCTGACGCTGGAAGCGGATGACCTTGTGAATCCGAAGCCCTCCCTCGCCACGAAATGGGAGCGCCGGCCAGGCGGCGACGGTTGGCGTTTCACGCTCCGGCAAGGCGTCAAATTCGCCTCCGGCGCCAACATGACGGCAGAGGACGTGAAGTTCTCCTTCGACCGCCTGATCAACATGAAGGAGCAGACGCAGCAATATATCAAGGCTGTGGACCGGGTGGAGGTGGTGGATGCCAATACCGTGGACTTCATCCTGAATTCGCCCAATGCCCCGATCCTGCCCATCCTGTGCAACCCGGGATGCGCGGTG
>DATCMG010000580.1:0-2483 GCA_036563555.1 Roseomonas sp.
GACTTCGTCTTCTCCCGCGACGCGGAGGAGGAGTTCGATGCCATCTACAAGAAGGGCATCCCAGCGCCCGATCCCACCGCCTATCTCGCCGCGCCCTCGGGCACCGATCCGAGCGTGGCGCCGGATGGCGGGGAGGCGCTCTACGTCCTCGTCCATACCCCGCATCTGCGCCCCGGCCAGGATTGGTCGAAGATGCTGCCCGAATACCGCCAGGTGATTCTCGACAAGCTCAAGCGCAGCGCGGGGATGGAGGATATCGAGGAGCGCATCGTCGTCGAGCGTGCCCTCACGCCCCAGGACATCCATGACCGCTACAAGGTGCTGGACGGCGCCATCTATGGCCTCGCCTCGCACGGTGCCTGGATGGGGGCCTTCAAGCCGGGCAACCGCTCCCGCGCCGTGAAGGGCCTTTACCTCGCGGGCGGCGCCGCGCATCCCGGCCCCGGCATGCCCATGGTCATGATGTCCGGCTGGATCGCCGCCGACGCGATGGACCAGGACATGGGCGGCCCCGGCATGTCCGATGCCGCGCGCCTGGCCGGCACGCGGGACGCCCTGCTTCCCCAGGCCGCCGAGTAGCCCCATGGCGGAGCCGTCGCCCCTCGCATTACGGGACGCGCGGCTTTTCGGCTTCTTCCATTTCATCTTCTCGCGCTTCTTCCGCCGCCATATGGGTGCGTTGCGGGTTCCCCCCTGGGGGATCCCGCAGGATCCGGAGGGGAAGCCCCTGATCGTCCTCGCCAACCATCCGTCCTGGTGGGATGGCGTCGCCTTCATGCTCCTGCCAGTGCGCCTGTTTCCGGCACGCCGGATCTTCATCCCCATGGAGGCGGCGGCCCTTGCGAAATACCGCTTCATGCGTCGTCTCGGCGTCTTCGGGATCGAGCCCGGCCCGCGCGGCGCCGTCGCCTTCCTCCGCACCGCCAGGGATGTCCTGGCCGTACCGCATGCCATGCTCTGGATGAACGCCCCCGGCCGCTTCCAGGACGTGCGCGAACGCCCGGTCGCCATCGCTCCCGGCGTCACCCGCCTGCCCGAGATCGCGCCGGACGCCGTGGTCCTTCCGCTCGCCCTCGACTACGTCCTCTGGACCGAGCGCCGCCCCGAAATGCTCGCCGCCTTCGGCCCGCCCATCGCCGCGAGCGATCTGCTGGCGCTGGACCGCGAGGCGCGCGAGGCCCGCATCCGCGGCGCGCTGACCGAAACCATGGATCGCCTCACCGCGGAGGCCATTACCCGGGACCCCGCCCGTTTCACCATCCTGACCCAGGGCGCCGAAGGCATGGGCGGCGTCTATGACCTCTGGCGCCGCGCCGCCGCCCGGATCCGCGGTCACCGCTTCGATCCCCGGCATGCACATGGCACCAAATCCGGCTAGGATGCGCGACGTGGCGATCGAGAAACGAAAAAGGGCGGGCGGGCGATGATGGATGCGCTTGCCCTGGCGCTCGCCAGCTTTCCCGCCAGCATGGCGGCGGCCAACCTCGTCCTGCTCGGCCGCGCGGCGGGCGCCCCCGCGCCGGGCACCCTGGTCTCCATTCTCATCCCCGCCCGCGACGAAGCCGCGAACATCGAATCCTGCCTCGACGCCGCCCTCGCCAGCACGGGGGTGGAGGTGGAAATCCTGGTCATGGATGACGGCTCCCGCGACGCCACGCCCACCCTCGTCGCCGCCCGTGCAGCCACCGACCCCCGCCTGCACCTGTTGCACGCCCCGCCCCTTCCGCCGGGCTGGACGGGCAAGGTCCATGCCTGCGCCCGCCTGGCAGAGGCCGCGCGCGGCACGCATCTCCTCTTCATCGACGCCGATGTCCGCCTCGCTCCCGAAGCTGCCGCCCGCATGGCCGGCCATGCGCAGGAGCAGAATCTGGCCCTCGTCACCGGCGTCCCCCGCCAGCGCATCGGCACGTTGGGGGAGGGCCTAACCGTCCCCGCCATCAACCTGCTGATGCTGGGCTATCTGCCCGGCGCCGGCCGCGCCTTCACCGCCCATCCCGCCATGGCCGCCGCCTGCGGGCAGCTCATCCTGGTGGAGCGCGGCGCCTATGACGCCATTGGCGGCCATGCCGCCTTCCGCCAGCGCCTGCATGATGGCCTGGCCCTGGCTCGCAACTTCCGTGCCGGCGGCCACCGGACCGAGGTGGTGAACGGCGCCCCGCTCGCCGATTGCCGGATGTATTCAGGCTTCCGCGAGGCCTGGAACGGCTTCCTCAAGAACGCCCGCGAGGGCATGGCGACCCCCATCGGCCTTCCCGTCTGGACGTTACTCCTGGCCGGGGGTCATCTTCTTCCCTGGCTGCTGCTGCCGAGCCCGCTTGCGGCGGCTGCCCTGATCCTCACCTATCTCACCCGTGCCGCCATCACCTGGCGCGCGGGGGAGCCGAGCTGGACCATCCCCCTGCACCCCGCCGCCGTCGCCGTCGCCCTCGCCATCCAATGGACGGCGCTTGCCCGATCCGCCCTCGGCCGCCCTGCCGGCTGGA
>DATCMG010000584.1:0-1696 GCA_036563555.1 Roseomonas sp.
TCGCACATGGGTGTGGGCAAGCGACAGCCCATGCGCCGCCAGCCCGGCGCGCGCGACACAAAGGGCGAGCCGCGCCTGATCATCGGGCGCCGCGGCGATGGCGCCCCCGAAAAGTTCCAGCAGCGGTTCGGGCGTGGTCAACGCCTCCTCGCGCCGGCCGACCAGGAGATGGGCGAAGCGTTGGGCGGCCTCTGGATCCGGCATGCCTGGCGGGGGACAGGTGGCAATCTGCGCGCGCACAGCATCCAGCGCCAGGGCGAGGCGGGTGCGCAGGGGCTGGGCCCCTTCGGACGGCAAGGCGGCGATCTGCGCCTCCAGCCGCGCGAGGCCGAGCTCCTTCATCCGAAGGCGCAGCCGCAACGTGTCCTGCCAGCCGATATCGGTGCGCCCATCCGTGTCATAGCCAACCCAGGAGGAGAGAATGACAGGCGCGGGAAGGAGGCTGCGCCAGCGATCGGGCCAGGTCTCCTGCGCAACGCCCAGGAAGGCGGCGGCCAGCCGGTCAAGCGCGTCCCGGCCATTGGTGATGGCCTCCGCGGCTTGGGAGAACTCCTCCTCCAGGTCGGGCGGCACGGGACGCAGGGGCAGGCCATCCGGCGCGGGCGTGCCGCAGGCCGCTCCAGCTAGGGCCCGATTGGTCGCGCGCGGGAGGGAGAAAGTGGGGTGGGCGGTGAAGACCGCCGCGGCGCGCGGGCGCTCGCAAGCCGCGCGGAAGGCGGCGAAGGGCACGGGGCTGTCGGCGGGATCAGGGCGGGCGGTTCGGGTAGCCACCTCGATCAGCGCGGCATCGGTGATCGTTGAATCGGTGCCGCCCACATTGCGTGCCAGCCCGGCAGCACGGTCCGTGAAGGCTAGGTCACCGATCCGGCGCAAGGCTGCCCGCAAAGTGGGCAGGTTCAGTTCCCCATTGTCCAATCTTCGGCTGAGAGCGAGAGCCATGGCCAGCGCCGGGGTGGCGAAAGGATCACCGTCCGCCTGGGCGCGCGCGGCGGCGGCCAGGGCCGGCAAGTCGAGGTCTGTGTTGTACGCGTCGGACTTACGCACGAAACATTCATCCTCTCTGGCTGCCGTTGCCGTTGCCGTTGCCGGGCTCGGCGCCAAGCGGCAAGGACAACGAGCCTCGGGCTGTGCCTGTCGGATCTTCTTGGGAACTGGCAGAAGGCTACAGTGCTCGGCACCAAGCTGCGCGCGACGATGTCGCCGGAGAGGTTAGACGACGGCTGCCCAACTCAAAACCGGTCCTTCCAATCTTCGCGCCCGTCTCGTTGAACGCTAACCGACCTGCGAAGTATTACCCGGCTTATGAGGTCCTGACTGATCGAAGGTACAGGTGGTTTGTTAGCAGGGCGATACGATCCGTCTCGGCGGTGAGATGGTTTAGGCGTCGCAGCAGCCCTCGATGATCACGTCGAGATCGGCGAAGGAAGATGAGAAGCGAGGGGAGAGGTAGAGCCAACCGTCAACTCGGCCCTACCCTCGCACCTCTCTATGCTCTGACCGGTATAGGAAGCAGGTAGCGCTCTGATCACGCAGGTTCGCCGCCTGGGTCATCTAGTCTTACTGTGTCATTTCTGTTGAGGCGTTCTATATCTGTGGCATGGCAGAGGGACAGACAAGTCGGCCACGGTCGGGCGAGGAGCGCTTCGCGGCCTATCTGGATGAGATCGCGGTGGTGCTGGGGCACGCCAGCCGAGCG
>DATCMG010000586.1:0-2233 GCA_036563555.1 Roseomonas sp.
CCAATCCGGGCAGGGCTCTATGGCGAGCCCGGGCAGTATTTCTACACCGCCAATGACGACGTGCTGTGCATCCCGATGATCGAGACGAAGGAGGCGCTGGACAATCTGGACGCCATCCTGGACGTGCCGGGCGTCGATGGCATCTATATCGGGCCGACGGACCTTGGCATCTCGCTCGGCATCCTTCCGCCGATCATGGACCGGGAGGAGCCGGAGATGCTGCGGATCTACGAGGACCTCGTGCGTGCCTGCACGGCGCGGGGGAAGTTCATCGGCATCCACTGCACGACGGGTGCCTATGTGAAGCGGATGCACGCCATGGGATTCACCTTCGGCACCATGGGCAGCGACGTGACGAACATGGTGCTGGGCGCGCGGGCGCAGATGGCGGCGCTGAAGGGTTAGACTCCGCGGCTGGAGGGAAGCCTCCGACCGCCGCGCCTCAACGCGCCTGGGCAATCTGCTGCAGCACGCGCAACTCCTCATGGTCGGTTTCGGCCATGAGGCTGGTGAGCATCTCGTCGGGCAGGCCGTCCTCCGCGTGATGGGCGAGGAGGCGGCGGCGGGAGGCGCGGAGGGCGGACAGGCGGATCTGCAGGCGGGCGCGTAGCTCCGCCTGCGGCCCGCCGGCCGCGACGCCGGCGAAGACGCGGGCGATGTCGCGGAATTCACCGATCATGTCGCGGGCGATGGCGCCATCCAGCGGGCTGTCGAGACGGCTTTCCACATCGGCCCGGGCGGCCTCGGCCATCAGGCGGCGGGCGGTGGCCTCGGGCTTGCCCATGCCGGCCCGGATGGGCTCGACCACGCCAAGGCGGATGATGAGCCATTCGAGGGTGGTGCCCTGCACCACCAGCGTTGCCAGGATGGCGATGAAGGCCAGGAAGATCAGCAGGTCGCGGTGCGGCACCTCAAGCGGCAGGGCGAGGGCGGTGGCGAGCGACACCACCCCGCGCATGCCGGCCCAGCCGATGATGGCGGCGTGGCGCGGCCGGGGCAGCCTTTCATCCTGCGCGAGGGCAGGGATGAGGCGCGGCAGATAGGCGAAGGGCATGATCCAGGCGATGCGCGAGACGATCAGCGTGGCCGAGATCGTGGTGGCCGCGATGGCGAGGTTACGGATGGAATAGGCGTCCAGCCTTTCGAGGATGCCGTTGAGCTGGAGCCCGACCAGGATGAAGACGAGGCTGGTGAGGGCGAATTCCACGAAGCGCCAGGTCGCGAAGGCCTCGGTCCGGGTCTGGGGGGTGAGGAGCGAGCGCTGCCGCTGGGCGATCAGGATCCCCGCGGTGACCACGGCGATGACGCCGGAGACATGCAGGCGCTCGGCGGCCAGGAAGGCGCCATAGGCGACGAGGAAGGTGAAGGCGATCTCAAGCGGCGTCTCGCCGAGGCGGGGCAGGAGGCGGGCGGCGAGCCAGGCGACCGCCCAGCCGACCGCGAAGCCGCCAAGGGCAACACCGAGGAATGTCAGGGCGGCAAGAGCGGGGGCGACGCTGCCGGCCGCGAGGGCGCCGACCGCGAGGCGGAAGAGGACGAGGGAGGAGGCGTCGTTCACCAGGCTCTCGCCCTCCAGCACCGTCACGATGCGGCGGGGCAGGGGGAGGCGCTGCAGGACGGAGGCCGCGGCCACTGCATCGGGCGGGGCGACGATGGCGCCCAGGGCGATGGCGGCGGCCCAGGGCAGGTCCGGCAGGAGAAGCTTCGCGACCACCGCGACGCAGGCTGCGGTGAAGAAGACCGCGCCGACCGCGAGTAACAGGATGGGGCGGAGATTGGCGCGGAACTCCTGCCAGTCGGTCCGCCAGGCGCTGGCCTGGAGGAGAGGGGGCAGGAAGGCGGCGAGGGCGACGGTCGGGTCCAGCTCGACCCGTGGCAGGCCGGGGACGAAGGCGAGCGCCATGCCGCCCAGGATGAGCACCACCGCATAGGGCAGGCGCGTGTGGCGCGCCACGATGGCGAAGCCGAGGCATACGGCCAGCAGCGCCAGCGTGATCTCGAGGAGCAGCATCAATGAAGTTTGCGGCAAGCCGGCCGCAGGCGGAAGCGCGCCCCGTCCTTACTTTCCGGCGGCGCCTCGGCCGGGAGGGGCCTTTTTCACGTGCGTCCGTAGGTATCTTCGAAGCGGACGATGTCGTCTTCGCCGAGATAGGCGCCGGACTGGACCTCGATGAGGGTGAGGGGGATCATGCCGGGGTTTTCGAGGCGGTGGACGCAGCCGAGGGGGAGGTAG
>DATCMG010000588.1:0-5156 GCA_036563555.1 Roseomonas sp.
CGCTCGGCTGGCGTGCCCCAGCACCACCGCGATCTCATCCAGATAGGCCGCGAAGCGCTCCTCGCCCGACCGTGGCCGACTTGTCTGTCCCTCTGCCATGCCACAGATATAGAACGCCTCAACAGAAATGACACAGTAAGAATAGAGGTAGGTGCGCAATAAGGCGTCGCCGCAACGCGAGATGCGCCCTGAAATGTCGGTCTCGCCCGATTGGTAGCGCGACGGGGTCAGCCCAAGCCAGGCGCCCACTCTGCGGGTACCCTGAAACAGCCTGGGATCCTCCACGGTTCCCACGTAGGTCAGCGCCGTGATGGCGCCGACACCGGGCGCCGTCATCAGCAGTCGGCAGCGCCGGTCACGTCGGGCAGCGGCACGACCGCCTTGCTGGCCACTCCCGTCTGGTCGCGCACCGCTCGCCACGCCTCGAGCAGGGGCAGCACGATCAGGCTTAGCCCCGGGCGCATCGACGCGCGCTCGCGCACGGCAGCCTCGAAGTGATGCCCTCCGCCACCGCCAGGCGGCAAGGCCAAACCGAAGGTCCTCAGGATGGCACGGAGTTGGTTGGCGAGGTCCACCTCAGTGCATACGAGTTCGCGCCGGACGGTGATCAGGTTGCGCAGCAGCATGCTGTCCCACGATTTTCACCCGGACCGGCAGGTCATGCCAGGGCGCGCCCGTGCGCAGGACCCACAAAATGCCATTCAGGATGCGCCGATGCGGCGCGCTCGGTCGCCCCGTCCGGGGCTTCTCAGGCAGCAGGTGCGGCTCTAGCCGCCGCCACTGCGCCTCTGTCAAATCACACCGCCATCACCCACTTTCGGCCATGGCTCTTCGTGGCGCCCGGCGCTTTTCCATCGGCGGCTCCCATCTCTCAAGAAGACAGCGTCGGGAAGTCCGGCCCAATTCACCGCGACTCACACAGCCGCCCGTGTCGGAGGCTCGATGGTGCCAAAGGCTGTTCTGAGCTGCAAGCTAAGGGCCAGTGCTTCTACATCCGCCGCCGCGTTGCTGTTAGGATGCCGCGTCAGGAGCGGTATTTGACGGCGGATTGCGTCCCGCACTCGCTCATCCCGTCGGACGACTCCGCCCAGTGGGATCTCTCGCCGCAGGAAGGTGGTGCAGGCGCGCTGCAGCGCCGCGGCAGTGCGCTTCCCCTGAGCAAAGTCGGCCGCCTGATTGACGATGATGCGGGCGTCGCCACCTGGCCGATCAGTGGCATGCAGCTTCAGCACAGCATACGCGTCCGTCAGGCTCGTAGGCTCGTCGGTTGCTACGACGAGCAGTAGGTCGGCACCAGCCGCCAGCCGACGTGTAGGAGGTGCTAACCCAGCGCCGAGGTCAAGCAAAACTACGTCCCAGAATGCTGCACTGTCCCGCAACAGCACGTTCAACTGTTCCACGGTCTCGGGCGCCAAGGCTGCCAGGGCGCCGCTCCCGGAGCGCCCGGCAAGCACATCAAAGCCCCCTTCCGCATGTCGCATAATAGCCTGACGAAGTGTCAGGCCACTCGTGAGCAGCGCGTGCAGATCTCGCTCTGGCTGAAGGCCCAGTTGTACGTCCACGTTGGCGAGGCCGAGGTCCGCATCCACGAGCAGCACCTGCAGTCCTTGGCGTGATAGCGCCTGGGCGAGTGTGATCGAAAGCCAAGTCTTACCAACCCCTCCCTTACCAGAGGCGATCGCTACAACGCGGCCGGGCGGTAGCAGGCCCATAGCGGCAACATCAGACATCAGGGGGCAACTCCGTTCTGCACCGTGGCCACATGGCGGAGCAAAGTCTTCCGCTGCGCACCCTCGCCCTGGCCGCCGACCCTGACGTCCGGGTCAGAACCGACCACGGCTGAGGCAGTATTGCTGGCAGCCGCAGGAGAGAAGTGCGTTTGGCGTCGAAGCCGTTCCGCTATCCAGTCAGGCGAGAGCACCATGAGCTCATCTGTTATAAGATTGCTGCTTCCGGCCTCGGAAAGCAGGAGATCAGCCGTAGAGGCTGCCGAGATGATGCCGCCAATGCGTCGACCCGCATCGAGCCGCGTCGGCACGAGGTGGGTCGCTCCCATCGCTCGGAAAGCCCTGCCAAGCTCGCCTGCCTCGGCAGGGTCCAGCCCAGACGGCAGGACCAGCACGACGTGTGGGCGCGTCGCGCTGATGAACTCCAAGAGCGACTGTGCCTGCTCAGGATCGAAGGGATCGATGCCTGGCGTATCGATCAGCACGGCGCCGCCCGGCGGTCGAAGCGCAACGGCTTGCAGGGCAGCAGCAGAGGTTCGCGCCTGACTCAGCGTGGCCCCCAGAAGCTCCGCCGCCCCGGCCAGCTGCTCACCTGCACCAGGACGTTGCTGATCCGTGTTTATGATCAGAGGCGCAGAGCCGCCGCCCAGCACGTGGCGCGCTGCCAACTTGAGGGTGGTCAACGTCTTACCTGCCCCGGGAGGCCCCGCGAGCAGCAGCGGACGAGTACCCAGCTCGGGCAGGCGTCCAAATCGCAGCGACGCTGAAACGGTGGCCTCCAGCGGTCCGGCGAGCAGTCGGGCGTGCAGGGCTGCTGGGATCCCATGATAGTTCAAGGCGCCGCCAACGTCTGGGTCCGCCTTCGACGGAGCAGGCCTCTCATTGAAGCCGTCAGGGGAGGCCTCGGGTGAGATCGCAAAGCCTCTGGCCGGCCCTGAGGCGGCTGGGGACACGGACGCTAACGACTCCTCCGGCGCGTAGGGCTCCAGCGCCCCGGTGACCTCGAAGCCCCCTGCTATCCGACGGGAGGACAGCAGAACCGCATCGGATCCCAACTGGACGGTTAGCTGGCGCATGGCTTCCACCATAGTGCGGGCACTTACGACGCGGATGCGCATGGCCGGACCTAGATGCTGCCCAGGATGCGGATCTGGGCGCGGGCGAAGATCTCGGCCTGCGCCAGCACTGGTGTGGTGGGGCGGAAGCGCTCCACCACAGCCCGTACATGCGGCCGGATCCCGCCGGAGCAGACCACGGCGGGCGCGTCACCCGCTGCGGCAGCCGTGTCCAGCGCTCTGCGCAGCCGCTGAACGAAGTCCGAGACACGCCCAGGCGCCATGGCAAGTTGCCGGTCGTCGGCAGGTCCTACCAGCGCCTCCGCGAACGCGGCTTCCCACTCGGCGCCGAGCGTCAGCAGTGGCACGTCGCCGCCCGGCCCTCGCAGCGAATTCGTGATCTGGCGCGCCAGTCGTGCTCGGACAATCGCGACGATGCCTGGCAGCCCGCGCCCGCCGCCCACTGTCGCCTCCTGGATGCCCTCCAAGATCGTAGGCAGGTCCCGGATCGACACGCGCTCGGCAAGCAGAGCCTGCAGCACGCGCTGTACCGTGCCGATGCTGGCCTGGGCCGGGATTAGGTCGGCTACCAGCCGGCGCTGATCTTCAGGCAGTCCGTCGAGCAGACGGCGCGTCTCGCTGTAGGAGAGAAGCTCAGCCATGTGCTCGCGCACCACCTCGGTGAAGTGGGTCGCAAGCACGCCGGCGGCGTCCACGACCGTGCCGCCCTGCGCCAGAACCTGCTCGCGCAGGCTCTCCTCGATCCACAGGGCCGGCAGTCCGAAGGCCGGCTCGTTGCACCGCTCTCCCGGCAGGTCCTGCAGGCCGGTCCCAGCATCGATCGCCAGCAGCATGGGCGGCTTCAGCTCGCCACGCGCCGCCTCCAGCTCCTTGAGCCGAACGACGTAGGTATTGGGGCCGAGCTGCATGTTGTCCTGCACGCGGACGCTCGGAAGGACGAAGCCCATCTCCTGCGCGATGCTGCGGCGCAGAGCACGGATCTGCTCCGTCAGCTGCGGCGCGTCACCCGAGGCAAGGGAGAGGAGGCCGTAGCCGATCTCCAGCCGGAGCATGTCCATCCGAAGCGCCTCAGCAACCGGGGCGTCCACCGCCGTGGCCGCGGCCTCGGGAGTTGGCGGTGCGGTGGGTGCGGACGCGACGGCCGCTTCGGCCTTGTGGCGCTTCCAGGCAAGGGCGCCCACGACTCCCGCGAGGGCCAGGAAGGGAAAAGCCGGCATGCCCGGCATGAGGGCCATCATGCCTGCGGCGCCGGCCGCGATCCCGAGAGGCTTCGACCCACCGCCGAGCTGGCTGGCGATGAGTTGGTCGGCGCGCCCGTCTGCGTTGCCCTTCGTGACGACAATGCCCGCCGCGACGGAGGTGAGTAGAGAGGGAATCTGAGAGACGAGGCCGTCGCCGACGGTCAGTGTGGAGAAGGCCTCTACCGCGTCGCCGAACGCCATGCCATGGCGGCCGATGCCGATGGCGAGGCCGCCGAGCAGATTGACGAAGGTAACGATCAGACCCGCCACTGCGTCACCGCGGACGAACTTCGCGGCACCGTCCATCGCACCGAAGAAGCCGCTTTCCTCCTCCAGCTCGCGGCGTCGGCGGCGCGCCTCCCCCTCATCGATGGTGCCGGAGGAGAGGTCGGCATCGATCGCCATCTGCTTGCCGGGCATCGCATCCAGGCTGAACCGCGCAGACACCTCCGCGATGCGGCCCGAGCCCTTCGTGACCACCATGAAGTTCACGATGAGGAGAATAGAGAAGACGACGAACCCGATCAGGACGTCGCCGCCCATCAGGAAGTTGCCGAAGGCCGCGATCACCCCGCCTGCCGAGCCGGGCCCCTCGTGCCCGTGCGTCAGCACCATGCGCGTTGTGGCGATGTTCAGGGCCAGGCGGAGCAAGGTGGTCAGCAGCAGAATCGTGGGGAAGCTGGTGAAGTCCAAGGGACGCTGCAGCATCAGCGCCACGACCAGGACCAGCACGGAAGCGGTGACGGAGATCGCTAGGCCGAAATCCAGCAGAATCACCGGAAGAGGCACCAGCATGATGCCGATCACCGCGACGACGCCGAGAGCAAGCGCGACGTCGCTGCCCGGGTTGAACCGGCGCAGGCCCGTCGGCAGGGAGATCGCGATGGCCATCGGGATTACTGCCCTACGGCCGCGTAGCCCGGGGCTGCCGTCACCGGCAGCCCGATCGCGCGATAGTCCTGCAGCTTGTTCCGCAGCGCGCGGATGGAGATCCCCAGCACCTCCGCCGCCCGGGTGCGGTTACCCAGGCAATGTGCGAGCGTGCCGAGAATGAGGTCACGCTCCACCTCCTCCATGCTGCGTCCGACGAGGGCGGCTATGCCGTCGGAGGT
>DATCMG010000594.1:0-3371 GCA_036563555.1 Roseomonas sp.
TGGCAAGCAGGGCGAGGCGGAACAGGCGGTGCGTAAAAGGTCGGGGCATCTCGGGCTTCAGGAGGATGGGGCCGTGATTCCGGCATCGCTGGCGGGCCGGGCCTGCCGCCCCGCTGCGATTGCCCCTGCAGGGCCAAGCCAGTGCTGCCTCCGAATGAGGCGGCCGCGATCCGCCCGCGCGATCAGCCCTGGAAGCGGAAGGTGGCGGGCGGCTCGGCGGGGTCGGTCGCGGCGGGTGCCTCGGGGGCTTTCGCCTCCCGCGCCTTGGTCTCTACCTCCCGCAGCAGGCGGCTGATAGCGCCGGCCACCGCCGGAAGCTGCGCCAGGGGTACCACCAGCACGCCGGTCGTTGCCGGCGTGCCGTTGCCGTCCTGCAGCGCGAGTTTCAGCCGCGCCACGCCATAGCGGACTGTCGCCTCGACGATGCCGTCGGCGAAGAGGGTGGGGAGCTCGGCCATTGGAACCCTACTGTTCGCGGAATGCGCGGTGGAAGCTGTCGAGAAGAGGCTGGATCATATACCGCAGGAAGGAACGCTCGCCGACCTGGATCTGCGCCTCGACGGGCATGCCGGCGCGCAGCACCACATTATCGAGCTGGGCGAGCTGTGCCTCGTCAATTGCGATGCGGACGCGGTAGTATTCCTGCATCGTCCGCTCTTCGGTGGTGACGTCCCCGGCCACCACCGTGACCTCGCCATTGAGGAAGGGAACGAGGCGCTGCTTGAAGGCAGGCAGGCGGACTTCAGCCCGAAGGCCGGTATGCACCGAGTCGATATCGGTGGGGGCAACGCGGACCTCGGCGATCAGCTTGTCCCGCGCCGGAACCAGTTCCATCACCGCCTCGCCCGCGCGCACCACGGCGCCGGGGTTGAAGAAACGGGTGTTGAGGACGGTCCCGTCCTCGGGGGCCAGGATGTCGCGGCGGGCGGAGACGTCATCGGCCGCGCGCAGCCTTTCCTCGACATCGTTCAGGCGGGTGCGGACATCCCGCCCCTCGGTCGAGACCTCCTGCATGCGCTGGTCGAGCACCTGGCGGATCTGGAACTCCGCCTCCGCCACCTGGGCGCGGGAGCGCTGGAGCTGGGAGGCGAGGTCGGAGATGGTGCCATTGGCCGCGTGGATCTGGCGCTGCAGGCCATAGAGGCGCGGCTGCCGCTCCAGCCCCTGACGGACCAGGCCTTGCACGTCCGATTCCTCGCGCGCCAGGAGGTCGCGCTGGCGCTGCTGGCTGGAAATCTGCGCCTCGGCCGAACTGCCCAGGGCCTGGAACTGCATGATGCGGGATTCCAGCACCTGGAGCTGGCTGCGCAGGCTCGCCTGGCGTGAGGCGAAGAGCACGCGCTGCCCGTCCATGGACTCGCGCGCGCGCGGGTCGTTGGAGGTGAGGAGGTCGGGCGGGAAGGCGATTTCCTGGGTGCCCGCGATCTCGGCGGCCACGCGGGCATCCTGGGCCAGCAGGGCCCAGCGCTGGGCCCGCGCGGCTTCGAGGCCCGAGACTGCCTGGACATCGTCCAGCCGCAGCAGCGGCTGGCCGGCGCGCACCGTGTCACCGTCGCGGACGAGGATTTCCCGCACGATGCCGCCCTCCAGATGGGCGATGGTGCGGCGGCTGCCCTCGGCCTTGACCGTGCCGGGGGCGATCGCGGCCTCGCTGAGCGGCACCAGCACGGAGAAGGCGGTGAAGCCGCCGACAAAGGTGAGCAGGGCAACGAGGCCGAGTGCGACCGGCCCGCCTGTGCGGGGGCGGGGCGGGTCCAGCACCAGCGAGGGCCGGGCGGGTATGGAGGGGGAAAGGGTGGCCGGAACGGAAGGCGGGTTGAAGGTCGCGAGGCTCATGCGGCGACTCCCGGGAGATTCTTGGGCGGTTCTGGGCGGCTCGGCGGAATCGGGCGGGCGCCCAGCCGGGCCAGGACATCGGCGCGCGGACCGAAGAGCTCCGCCGCGCCGTCGCGCATGACCAGCACCTTGTCCACGCCCCGGATGAGGGAAGGACGGTGGCTGACGAGCACCACAGTGGCGCCGATCGCCTTCAGCCCGGCGAGCCCTTCGAGCAGCCGCGCCTCGGCATCGCCGTCCAGGCTGCTGTCGGGCTCGTCGAGAATGACGAGGCGCGGGTCGCCGTAGAGGGCGCGGGCAAGCCCGATCATCTGGCGCTGGCCGCCGGAGAGGGCGCCGTCCGCCACCTCGGTCTCATAGCCCTGGGAGAGGTGGAGGATGGCGTCATGGCAGCCGGCAAGCTGTGCCGCACGATACACCGCCTCGGGCTGTGCCTCGGGTTGCAGGCGGGCGATGTTGCCGAAGACAGTGCCTTCGAACAACTCCACATCCTGTGGCAGGTAGCCGATATAGCGGCCGAGATCCTCACGCGGCCAGGTGGAGAGGTCGGCGCCGTCCAGCCGCGCGCTGCCGCTGATGGGCGCGAGCGTGCCCACGAGAAGGCGCAGCAGCGTGGTCTTGCCCGAGCCGGAGGGGCCGATCACGCCCAGGCTCTCGCCCGGCTCCAGGGCAAAGGTGACGCCCTTGATGACCGGGGTGGGCTGGCCGGGCGGAGCCCAGGTCAGGCGCTCGGCGCTGAGCCGGCCGGTGGGGGCAGGCAGGGCCTCCGCCTCGGAGCGCAGGCGAGGCAGGGCGAGGAATGTGCGGAGCCGGCGATTGGCCTGCCGGACCTGGACCAGCCCCTTCCAGCCGCCAATCAACTGCTCCACCGGGGCCAGGGCGCGCCCCATGATGATCGAGCCGGCGATGGCGGCTCCCGAGGTCATATGCTGGCCGAGCGTCAGCCAGGCGCCGACGCCCAGAACCGCGATCTGCACGGCAAGCCGCACGAACTTGGTTACCGCCGAGAGCAGTGCCGCGCGGTCGGCGGCCTTCTGCTGGAGCGGCGCGCTCTCGGCCACCCCGTCCCGCCACAGGCGGAGCAGGGCGGGCACCATGCCCATGGCGTCGGCTGCCTCGGCATTGCGGGCGATCGCGTCGGCCCGCTTTTGCGAGGCCATGGCGGAGGCGCCTGCCTTGCGGAGGGGGCCGGCCGTCGCAAGCTCGCTGGCCAGGGCCAGGCCGAAGAGGATCACCGCGCCGCCCGTGGCAATCAGAAAGAGCAGCGGGTTCAGCAGATAGATCACGCCGAGATAGATCGGCACCCAGGGAACGTCATAGAGCGTCAGCGCCCCCGGGCCGGAGAGCCAGGCCCGGCAGGTGCCGAGATCCCGCATGACCTCCATCCGGTAGGGGCGGTTGCGCAGCGTCGCCTCCAGGGCGCGGGCAAAGCCCTCCGGCGCGATGCGCCCCTCCACCCAGATCGCCACGCGTTGCATGATCTGGGACCGCACGCCGTCCAGCAGGGCCAGAAGGCCGATCGCGGCGATGGCGAC
>DATCMG010000598.1:0-4785 GCA_036563555.1 Roseomonas sp.
TTGCTGCAGAACGACTTCACCGAGTTCAAGATCAGCGTGAAGGCGAGCGACGTGTTCCTGGCCGTCGCGGCCTATCAGCAGCTCGCCGAGGCCTGCGACCATCCGCTGCATATCGGCATCACCGAGGCGGGCGGGCGCCGCACCGGTACGGTGAAGTCCTCCATCGGGCTGGGCAACCTGCTCTGGTCCGGGATCGGTGACACGCTGCGCGTCTCGCTGAGCGCGGAACCGGAGGAGGAGGTGCATGTCGGCTGGGATATCCTGAAGTCCCTTGGCATCCGGCACCGGGGCGTGAAGATCATTTCCTGCCCCTCCTGCGCGCGGCAGGGCTTCAACGTCATCAAGACGGTGGAGGCGCTGGAGGAGCGGCTGGCCCATATCGAGCAGCCCATCACCCTTTCCATCATCGGCTGCGTGGTGAACGGGCCGGGCGAGGCGCTGATGACCGATATCGGGTTGACCGGGGGCGGGGCGGGAACCCACATGGTCTATTCGGCAGGGAAGACCAGCCACACCACCCGGAGCGAGGACATGGTGGAACACATCGTCTCTCTCGTTGAGGCGCGGGCGTCGGTGCTGGCGGCCGAGAAGGAAGCCGCCAAGGCTGCCGAGGCCGCTCTCGTGCAGGCGGCCGAGTGATGCGCTCCGCAGAGGAAGAGCAGCACCCCGTGCTGGCTGCCATGGAGCAGGCCATTCTCGACCTCCTGGAGGAGTTCGAGGAGGGCCACGGTCCCATGGACGAGCGGGATGCCGAGGTGTTCGAGGAGGCCAGGGAGCATCTGCGCCGGGCCGTGGCGGTGCTGCGGGAGGGCTGACCAGCCTCGGTGCCGGTTCGGTTGGGCGAGTATGGCCCGGCAGAGCGGGTGTATCCGCCGCAAAGCCACTGGCCGGTCGGACCAGGGGTAGGGACATCCGGGGCGGGCGGTGCTAATCCGCCGCCCATCATGGCGAAACCCGACCTCCAGCCCGCTCGCGGCACGCATGACCTGATCGGCGAGGAATTCCGGCGCCACCATCATGTCATCGACACGGCGCGCCGCATCTCCGCCCTTTATGGCTTCGAGGAATGGGCCACCCCGATCTTCGAGGACACCCGCGTCTTCGCCCGCACCCTGGGCGAGACCTCCGATGTGGTGACGAAGGAGATGTACAGCTTCGAGGACCGGGGCGGGGACAGCGTGACCCTGCGGCCCGAGGGCACGGCGGGCGCCTGCCGGGCGCTGGTGACCAACGGGCTCACCCAGACCAACCTGCCGCGGAAGGTCTTCTATGCCGGCCCCATGTTCCGCTACGAGCGGCCGCAGAAGGGCCGCTACCGCCAGTTCCACCAGATCGGCTGCGAGGTGATGGGCGCGGCCGAGCCACTCGCCGATGCCGAGGTCATCGCCTGCGGCTGGCATATCCAGCAGGCGCTGGGGATTGATGCGGGCGCGGTGCTGGAGATCAACACGCTGGGTGATACGCCCAGCCGCGAGGCCTATCGCGCTGCGCTGATCGCCTTTTTCATGGCATCCGCCGACAAGCTCTCGGAGGAGAGCCGGACGCGGCTGGAGAAGAACCCGCTCCGCATCCTGGACAGCAAGGATGCCGGCGATCGCGCCCTGGTGGCGGATGCGCCGACCATCCACGCCCACCTGACCGAGGCCGCCGCCGGCTTCTATGCCGGGGTAAAGCGCGCCCTGGACCGCTTCGGCGTGCCCTATCGGGAGAATCCCCGCATCGTCCGTGGCCTTGATTACTACAGCCACACCGCCTTCGAGTTCGTGACCGACCGTCTCGGCGCCCAGGGCACCGTGATGGCCGGTGGCCGCTATGACGGGCTGGTGGAGGAGATGGGCGGCCCGCCCACGCCCTCCGTCGGCTGGGCGGCGGGGGTCGAGCGCCTCTCGATGCTGCTGGATGCCGCGCCCGCTGCGCCGCGCCCGGTGGCGGTGATCCCGGTGGGCGAGGCGGCCGAGGGCGCCGCGCTGGATGCGGCGCAGGCCCTGCGCCACGCCGGGGTGGTCGCGGAAATCGGCTACAAGGGCAATCTCAAGCGCCGGATGGAGCGCGCCAACCGGCTGGGCGCCCGCGCTGCCGTCATCATCGGGGATGAGGAGTTGGCGGACGGCGTCGCGCAGCTCCGCGACCTCGATGCCGGGACGCAGGAACGGGTGGCGCTGGCAGAGCTGGCGGCGCGGTTGTCCTGATGGCGCTTCCCGCGAAGCTGGACCGTCTCCTCACCCGCGCCGAGGAGTTGCGGCACGAGTTGGGCACGGCGGATGGCAGCCGCTTCGGCACGCTGTCGAAGGAGCTGTCCGAGATCGAGCCGGTCGTCGCCAGGGTGCAGGAGTTGCGCGACGCCGAGCGCGCCCGCGACGATGCGGAGGCGATGATGGCCGATCCCGAGATGCGGGAACTGGCCGAGACCGAGTATTTCGAGCAGCGTGACCGCGTGCCCGCGCTGGAGCACGAGATCCGCATCATGCTGCTGCCGAAGGACGCGGCCGATGAACGGTCCGCCATTCTGGAAGTGCGCCCGGCCGCGGGCGGCGACGAGGCTGGGCTTTTCGCGAGCGAGCTGTTCCGCGCCTATCAGCGCTACGCAGAAAGCCAGGGCTGGCGCTTCGAGATGCTGGAATGGGATGAAAGCGAGGCCGGCGGTATCAAGGGCGCCAGCGCCAGCATCACGGGGCGCGGTGTTTTCGCGAAGCTGAAGTTCGAGAGCGGCGTGCATCGCGTTCAGCGCGTGCCCGCGACCGAAACCCAGGGCCGCATTCATACCTCCACCGTGACGGTCGCCGTGCTCCCGGAGGCGGAGGAGGTGGATGTGCAGATCAACGAAAGCGACCTACGCATCGATACCTATCGTGCGTCGGGCGCGGGTGGGCAGCACGTCAACAAGACGGACAGCGCCGTCCGCATCACCCACATCCCGACCGGGACGGTGGTGGCGATGCAGGAGGAGAAGTCCCAGCACAAGAACCGCGCCAAAGCCATGAAGGTGCTGCGCGCCCGGATCTACGAGGCGCAGCGCCAGGCACTGGCCGGTGCCCGCGCCGCGGACCGGAAGGGCCAGGTGGGCACGGGCGACCGCAGCGAGCGCATCCGGACCTACAACTTCCCCCAGGGCCGCGTGACGGACCATCGTATCGGCCTGACGCTCCACAAGGTGGAGCGCGTGATGATGGGGGAGATGGACGAGATCTTCTCAGCCCTTATGGCAGAGGACCAGGCGGCAAGGCTCGCCGCCGAGGGCGAGTGAGCGGCTGCGAGCCCGGCGAGTCGGTCGGCGCCTTCCTGTGCCAGGCAGGGCAGGTGCTGCGCGCCGCGGGGATCGAGGCGCCTCGGCTGGAGGCGCGGCTGCTCCTGGCTCATGCCATGGAATGCCAGCAGGAAGACCTGCTGCGGGATCCCCGCGCACCGGTTCCGCCGGCGGCCCAGGCGCGGTTCCGCGAGGTCTTGGCCGCCCGCGCCCGCCATGTTCCCGTCGCCCATCTTCTCGGCCATGCGGGCTTCTGGACGCTGGACCTGCTCAGCACGCCCGCGACCCTGATCCCCCGTGCGGATACCGAGACGCTGGTCGAGGCCGCCCTGGCCGCCTTTCCGGATCGTGGTGCCGTTTCCGGGGTGCTGGACCTCGGCACCGGGACGGGCGCCCTGCTGTTGGCATGCCTGGCTGAGTTCCCTGGCGCTTTCGGAGTGGGGGTGGACAGGAGCCCGGCGGCCGCTTCCCTGGCGAGTGCCAATGCCGCCCGAAACAACATGGCCCGCCGTGCCGCCTTTCTGGCCGGGGACTGGGCCGCGGCGCTGGCCGGGCGGTTCGACCTGATCCTTTCCAATCCACCCTATATCGAATCTGCGGCCATTCCCGCCCTGATGCCGGAGGTGGCGCGGCATGAGCCCCCCCTGGCCCTTGATGGCGGCCCGGACGGGCTGGATGCCTACCGTGCCCTGGCGCTCTGCCTTCCCGGCCTGCTGGCGGAAGGGGGCAGGGCCGTGCTGGAGCTTGGCCAGGGGCAGCAGCCGGCCGTGGAGGCCCTGATGGGCGGAGCCGGTATGAGGCCGCTGGAATGTCGCGCCGACCTCGGCGGCATTCCTCGGGCGCTGGTTTTGGAATGTGCCTGAAAAAACCATTTGGAGGAATCGCCCGGGCTCACTACGTTCCATTCGCGGCCCCCATCGCGCGATGCGCGGCGGGTCCGCCGGAGCCTCGGCCCTTGTCGCCCTGAACTGGGCAGGCCACGCTTCCGGCGCCGCCAGGCACAACGATCATTATCTCGCCAGCCGGATCCCGGGAAACGGGGCCAAGCCCACCTTCGCGCAGGCCGGCGGCGCGAGCATGGAAGTGCGAACCAGATCCAAATGAACATGAAGCGTATGCGGGGCCGCGGGAACTTCCGTCAGGGAGGTCATGGCGGCGGCCATGGTGGCGGAGGCGGCGGCCCGCGCCAGCACAACAGCGGCAACCAGCCGATGAACCGGAACCACGTGTTCGACTCCATCGGGCCGGACATGCGGATGCGGGGCACGGCCCAGCAGCTTTTCGAGAAGTACCTTCAGCTCGGCCGCGATGCGACCGGCTCCGGCGACCGCGTGATGGCCGAGGGCTACTTCCAGCATGCGGAGCATTATTTCCGCATCCTCAATGCCATGAACCAGGCTCAGCAGCAGCAGGGCGGCGGCGCCCCCGGCCCGCAGCAGGGCGGCCGCCGGTACCAAGGCAATGACGGCCAGTCCGACGGCTTCTCCGAAGGCGAGGCGGAGTCCGTGAACGGTTATGAGGGCTCGCCGCTCGATGGCGAG
>DATCMG010000309.1:0-3043 GCA_036563555.1 Roseomonas sp.
ATGCCGGGCGCCGCGCGAGCCACGCCGGGGGCGATGGCGGAGGCGGTGCGCGGCTTCACTGGCGGCGTATCGGTGCGGGCGGGCCGCGTGGCGATGGACATTTCGCCCCTGGTGGAGAACGGGAACACGGTGCCGCTCTCCGTCATCGTTGATAGCCCGATGACGGAGGAGGACCACGTCCACGCCATCGCGGTGTTCAACGAGCGTAACCCGCAGCCACATGTCATTACCGTGAAGCTCGGGCCGCGGGCCGGGCGCGCGCTGCTCTCGACGCACATCCGGCTCGCTACCTCGCAAACATTGCTGGCAGTGGCGGCGCTGTCGGATGGCAGCTTCTGGTCGGACAAGGCGCAGGTCGTCGTTACCCTCGCCGCCTGCGTGGAGGGTTGAGCGATGGTGCGCGTCCTGATCAACATCCCCCGCACCGCACGCCGTGGCGATGTCATCACCATTCGCACGCTCATCCAGCATCCGATGGAGAGCGGCTACAGGCCCGGTGCGGATGGCGAGGTGCTGCCGCGCGACATCATCCGCCGCTTCACCTGCAGCTATGATGGTGCCATCGTGTTCAGCGCGGAATTCTCGCCAGCTATCGCTGCCAACCCATTCCTGTCCTTCACCACCGTCGCGACGAAGAGCGGCGCCGTGATTATGACATGGGAGGGCGACAGCGGCTTCGCGCAGACGGAGACACGACAGATCGAGGTGGCATGAGGCGGGGAATCCTCGCGCTGATGGTCCTGTGGTGCTGGCCGGCGCTGGCGCAGGAGCGCCGCTCCGGCTTCGAGGAGATGTCGCGCGAGACACAGGCGATGCAGCGCGACGACACGATGAATCCCGGCATGCTCTGGGTTCTGGAGGGCGAGACGCTGTGGGCGCGTCCCGCCGGTCCCGCAGCGCAGTCCTGCGCTTCGTGCCATGGCGAGGCCGAGAGCTCGATGCGCGGCGTCGCGGCCCGCTATCCCAGCTGGGACGAGGCCAACGGCGCGCCGGTGGACCTGGCCGGGCGCATCGCGCAGTGCCGGAAAGAACGGCAGGGCGCGCCGGCCCTGGCGCGCGAGAGCGGCGAGTTGCTCGCGCTGACGGCCTTCGTCGGCCACCAGTCGCGTGGCCTGCCGATCAGCGTGCCGGCCGATCCTCGCCTTGCGCCGGCACGCGAACGCGGGCGTGCACTGTATGAGGAACGGCGCGGGCAGCTCGACCTCTCCTGCGCCCAATGCCATGACGGCAATGCCGGGCGGCGGCTCGCCGGCAGCGTAATTCCGCAGGCGCACCCGACGGGCTACCCGCTATACCGGCTGGAATGGCAGGGGCTTGGTTCGCTGCAGCGGCGGCTGCGCGGCTGCATGACCGGCGTGCGGGCGGAGCCCTTTGCTTATGGCGCGGCGGAGTATGTCGAAATCGAGCTTTACCTGATGTCGCGCGCCGACGGCATGGCATTGGAAACGCCTGCCGTCCGGCCCTGAGCGGGGCGCGCCAGCATTAGGTGTCAGAATTTCTTGAAGCCCTGATCAGGAACCACTGCCACCGCCAAACCTTCCGCTACGCGGCCTGATTCAAGATCATCCAGGCTAAATCTATAAAACACGCCGTTCAGCCGGCCTGCCGTCCTGAGTCCGGCCAGTGTCCCCTGCACAGCGCCTTCTTGTCGGCCTTGCCATGCGGCAAGCGCGGCGACATGAGACCGGGCGAGCGCAGGTCGTCCATCTCGGCCTCTTCGGGCCGGCGGAGCACTCCGTCCATGGAGCGGTACGGATGCCCATGCGACCTGTCCGGGTTACGGGTCGCGGGAGATCACGAGCCGCGCGCCACCGGAACTCGGAGAGCACGCTGCGGAAGTCCTCCGCTCAATAGGCGTTGAAGGAGAGGATCGCACCCCCTCCCCCTCCCGCCTGAAGAGGTTCACCGGCCCAGCCTGCGTCCAGGCGGTGAGCGCGAAGCCGTGACCGCGCTCTCGAACCCGCCGATATGCGGGATGGCGCTCATGCCCAGCGCCCACGCAGGCAGGCATGCTCCAGCTTCAGAAAAGCTGGCACTCCTGCCGGACTTGCTTTGGGGCCAGGACCAAGGGCCAACGCAGCCAAAGCCGCCCCGTCAATCGGGCTGGATCGGCTCCCACAGGAGTTGCAGGGCATCGATGGCGCGGTTCTCGGCCTCGATCAGTTCCTCTTGCGAGAGTTCCACACTGGGGGCGAAAAGGGCTGCGATCACCGCTGTGAGCAGGTCATCAGCCTCCGGGAGATGCTGCGCCCGCGCATACTCAGCCAAGCCCATTGTGGCGTTGATCGCGCGCTCCAGATGATTTCTCTCTGGGCTGGCACTTGGCGAGTTCTTACGTGCGAAGCACCGATTCATTCTCACATCCCGCGATACGGAGGCACACCGGAAAAATTCTACGGCATCAGGTTACAGGAACATCATCCCGAAGCTGATGTATTTAAGTGTTTCGGGCGAATGTCCTCTCGAAGGTGTGGCTTTCCGGTCGCGCATCTTAGGGGACCAAGGGATGCAAGAGCAATTGGCCTCGCCCGCGGACGACCTTCTACGGCAAGCCCTTGCTGTCGCATTTGAGGCGGTGCTCAGCCAGGAGGCCACTGGTCAGGACCAGGCCGCCATCCTGGCGGTCCTGCGCTTCCAACTCGGAAAAATCCTGGCCGAGGCGCCCTCCACAGGACGTGCTCTCGATACGGTTGAGTTCCGAGTCCATCTGGCAGCGCTTTGCAACACTGAGATTGCCAGGCAGGAAGCGCGAGTAAGCTAATGTATCCATCATCCGTGCCAGCTTTGCCCTCCGCGCTATCGAACCGCAGAGATACGGCTGCCCTGGCGGCTTCGGGCTTCCAAAAGGCGAAGATGAGCACCCTCCCCCACGATGGATCCGCCCCGTGCCGTCCGGGTGAAGCATCGGGCGAAGGTCCTGGCTCTTCCTACTCCATCGCGTGCTGGCGCCAGACGGTTGTCGCAGAACCTGACAGTTGACGGCGCCGAGAGTAATACGTTCCTGTTTAGCATTGAATTTGCTGTACATTCGCAACTGGCTCCT
>DATCMG010000013.1:0-3459 GCA_036563555.1 Roseomonas sp.
CGCCCTCTACACGCTCCCCGTCATTTTCTTCCTCGAAAACAACTTCTACGCCGTTTCGACCCATGTGAAGGAACAGACCCGCGAGACCCGGCTGACCGGGCGCGGGACCATGTTCGGCGTGCCCTCGATCGAGTGCGACGGCATGGATGTCATCGCCGTTCGCCGTGCCATGCAATGGGCGGCCGAGACCATCCGCACGCGCGGCGGCCCCGTTTTCATCGAGGCGATCTGCTACCGCTTCCTCCACCAGTCCGGCCCCCTTCTCGGCAGCCAGCTCGGCTACCGCACGAAGGAGGAGGAGGCCGAGTGGCGCGCGCGCGATCCGCTGCTGACCATGCCAGCCCGCCTGAAATCCCTCGGCGTGCTCGACGATGCCGGGTTCGAGGCCCTCGACGCCCGCGCCCGCGCGATGGTCGCCGATGCCGCCGAGGCGCTGACCGAGACGGAGCCCGGCGCCAACGCCCCCCGCATCCGCGCGGGACTCCTTCCAAGTCCCGCCGAAGTGGACAACGGCATCCGCGGCGACCTCTCCGAACTGCGCGGCGAGACCTTCCGCGAGGCCGCGACGGTCCCGGCTGAGGCAACCCGCGAGATGAAATACATCGACGCGATCGCCGCCACCTTGCTGCACAACATGGAGCGCGACCCGCGCATCGTGGTGATCGGCGAGGACATCCACCGCCTGCGCGGCGGCGTTTCCGGCTCCACGCGCGGCGTGATGGAGCGCTTCCCCGAGCGTGCCTTCGCCACCCCGATCTGCGAGAACGGCTTCACCGGCATGGCCCTCGGCGCCGCGCTCTGCGGGTTGCGGCCCGTGGTGGACATCATGTTCGGCGACTTCACGATCGTCGCCGCCGACCAGATGTTCAACGGCATCGGCAAGTTCGCCCATATGTTCGGCGGCGGCTTCGGCATTCCGCTGGTGGTCCGCGCCCGTGTGAATCCTGGCGCCGGCTATGGCTCGCAGCACTCCATGGATCCCTCCGCGATCTTCGCGATGTATCCGGGCTGGCGCATCATCTCGCCCTCCACCCCGCATGACTATGTCGGGCTGATGAACAGCGCGCTGCGATGCGAGGATCCCGTGCTGGTCATCGAGCACCAGGACCTGTTCCAGACGGCCGGTCCCGTGCCGGAGGATATCGATTATTGCATCGAGCTCGGAAAGGCCCGCACGGCCCGTCCGGGCACGGCCTGCACCATTCTCACCTATGCCGCCATGGTCCGGGCTTCCGAGGAGGCTGCCGCCGAAACCGGCATCGACGCCGAGATCATCGACCTCCGCACCCTGGACCCGCGCGGCCTCGACTGGCCGGCGGTGGAGGCCAGCATCCAACGCACCAACCGCGTCCTGATCGCCGAGCAGACGGCGCGCGGCACCTCCCATGGCGCCCGCCTGGCGCAGGAGGTGCAGGAGCGCTGCTTCGACTGGCTGGACGCGGAGATCCTCCGCGTTTCGGGTAGCGAGGCGGCGCCGACCGTCTCGAAGCCGCTGAACATGGCGGCGCTGGCGGATGCGGCGAAAGTGGCCGCGGGGCTGCGGCGACTGGTCCTGTGAGGCGCGGGGGCCTGAGGCGCGGGGGTCAACCCCGCAACTTCAGCCCCTGTACCCGCACCAGCGCGTCCGGCAGGGCCCGCAGCCCTTCCAGCCGCGAGGAGCCGCCATGCAGCACCCGCGAGTGCCAGAGATAGATATAGGGCCGGTCATCCAGCAGCACCTTCATGGCACGCTCATAGGCGGCGCTCCGCCGCGCCGGCTCCACGCTGGTTCGGCCCTCCCGAAGCGCGGCGTCAACCTGGGGTGAGCAGTATTTGCCGCCGTTCAGGCTCTCGCCGCAGGCGTTGAAGCCCCAAAGATTCCCGTCCAGATCCACGCGGCCGGACCAGGCGATGAGCAGGCTTTCGAAATCCCCGGCCGTCCATTGCCGCAGCAGCGTCGCCGTCTCGATCACCTGCAACTCCACATCGATCCCGGCCTCGGCGGCCATGGCCTGGATGATTTCGGCGGCCTGGGTGTACTCGCTGGTATTCGGCACCGACATCCGCATCTTCACCCGGCCGGTGAAGCCGGCCTCACGCAGCAGGGCGCGCGCGCGGTCGAGATTCCGCGCCGGGACGGGCAGGGACTTCACATAATTCGGGCTGCTGGGGGATGCGGACTGGTTCCCCGGAACATACTGCCCGTCAAAGGCCACCTGCACGAGCGCGCTGCGGTCGATGGCCAGGTCCAGTGCCTCCCGTACGCGGCGGTCACGGCCGATCGGGGTGTCTGCGCGCGGGCCGTTGGCGACATTCACCGCGATATAGACGCTGTTGAGGCTGGGCACGCTGGCGATCTGCACGCGCCGGTCGGCGCGCATCTCCGGCAGGTCCGTCGCCGCCACGCGCTCGGCCACTTCCAGCGTGCCGGAACGCAGATTGGCGGCCATCACGGTGCTGTCGGTGATCGGGCGATAGACCACCTGGTCGAAATGGATGTTGGCCGCGTCCCAGTATTCGGGGAAGCGCTCCAGCTCGATCCGGTCCTGCGCCACGCGGCGGACGAAACGGAAGGGGCCGGCGCAGGAGGGCTCGCGCGCGAAATCCTGGTTCACGCGCCCGGCGGCGCGGGGGGAGACGATCATGCCGGCGCGGTCCGACAGCGCCGCGAGCAGGGGCGCGAAGGGCTGTTCCAGCCGCAGCCGCACCTCCAGCGGCCCTGTCGCCGTCACCTCCCGCACCGGGCCCATCTCCCCGCGGCGCGTGGAGCCCGGCGTTTCCAGATGGCGCTTGAGGCTGGTGACAACGGCCTCGGCATCCATAGTGGCGCCGTCATGGAAGCGCACGCCGGGGCGCAGTGTGAGCACGAGGGCGCGGCCCTCATCCTCCCACCGCCATGCCGTGGCGAGCTGCGGGACGAGGCGCAACTCCGCATCCACGTCGATCAGCTTGTCGCACATGGTCGCGAAGACCTGCCGGGCTGCCAGGCTGCGGGACAGGGTCGGGTCCAGCACATCCGGATCGCTGACGATGCCGATGCGGAGTGTCTGCGCGGCCGTCGGCGCCGCGCCCAGGCCGGTCGCGATCAGAAGCCCGAGCAAGGCGGAGCGGAACCGGTGCATGCGGTGATTCCCCGGGAGAGAAAGGCTGGCCAAACCCTGCCGTGCCCAATATGATATATCAAGCGAGAAGCGAAGGATCGCCGCCATGTCACAGGCCCAGGTCTCTGCTCCCCCGACCTCCGCCCCCGCGGCGCCTGCCCGACCGATGGATACAGCCCTGCGCGCCCGCGCGCGGCAGGTCATCCCCGGCGGTCTCTGGGGGCATCTGAACGCCGCGAAGCTCCCGGAGGGCTACCCGCAGTTCTTTCATCACGCCGAGGGCTGTCGCCTCAGCGACGTGGACGGGCGGGAATTCGTCGATTTTATGTGCTCCTGGGGCCCGATCGTCCTCGGCCACCGCTACCCGGCCGTGGAGGAG
>DATCMG010000610.1:0-6493 GCA_036563555.1 Roseomonas sp.
CGCTCGGCCTCGGTAGGGCCGGATGCGGCCATGCGGGCCCATTCCCCACGCAAGACGGAGAGGGTTTCGGCCATGCGGGCATTCTCGGTCGCGACCGAGCCGACGATCAGGCTGCGGCCGGCCACGGGCTCCGCATTGGCGCCGATGCCATAAGCAAGCCCGCGCTCTACCCGCACCGCCTTCATCAGGCGGGATGAGAAACCGCCGCCGGACAGAATGCGAAGAACCACGCCGGACGCCTCCCAGTCCGGGTCATCCACGGCAATGCCAGGCTGGCCGAAGACGGCGGCGGATTGGGGGCTTTCCATCGGAACAACCCGCACGCCATTGGCCGAGAAGGGAGGCAGGGCAGGCAGGCCGGCGGGCAGCTCGGCCGGCCAGTCGCCGAACAGGGTGGCGAGAACCTCCCGCAGTTGGTTCGCGGTGATGGCTCCGGAGGCGGCGACCAGAAGGCCGCCGCGACGGAACTGCCGCGCGGGCATGGCTTTCAGCAGGTCGCCGGGCAGGGTGGCGATGCTTTCCGCCGTGCCGCCGGGAGGATGGCCGAAGGCGCCAGGCAGGGCGGCGGCCCAGAAGGCCCGGTCGGCCTGGCCACGCGGACTTTCCAGCGCCCGCCTTGCGCCGGCGATGGCACGGGCCCGCACCCGCTCAATATCGGGCGGGTCCATCCGGGGGGCGGAAAGGGCCAGGCGGGCCAGGCGGGCGGCTTCCGGCAGGGCCTCGCTCAGGCAGCGGAAATTGCCGGAGAACTCGTCCCGGTCAGCCGAGAAGTTGAAGGAGATTGCCGCGTCACGGATCGCCTCCTGGAAGGCGCTGGAGGTGAGGTCGCCCGCTCCTTCCGTCAGCAGGGCGGCGGCCAGGGCGGTGGCACCCTCGCGGCCCTCCGGGTCAAGCGCGGCACCGCCGGGGATGGAGAAGGCGAGGGAGACGACGGGAACCGCATGGTCCTCGGCCAGCCAAGCGGTCACGCCGGCCGCCTCCACCACCTGCACGGGCAGGGTGAAGCCGCTGGGGATGGGGTCGCTCATGGTGCGCGGACGCCCTCCGGCAGCAGCCAGCCGGTCATGGAAGGGTGCGTGAAGACGGCGCGGGCGGCGGCCATGATGGCTTGCGGCGTCACGGCGCGGATGCGGGCCGGCCAGTGCTCCACGGCGTCGATGGGCAGGCCGATCGCCAGCGCACCGCCGAGCAGGCGAGGGGCGGCGCCGATCCCATCCAGTGAAAGCAGCGCGCCGGCGGTGAGTTGGCGCTGGCTGCGCGCCACCTCCTCCTCCGTTACGCCCTCGTCCAGCAGACGGGCGACCTGCTCCTCGATGGCGGCCTCGATCTGCGCCGGAGTCGTGTCGCCGCGCGGCATCGAATGAATGCCGAAGGAGTCGGCGCCCAGCCCATCGCTGTCGTAGCCGGCGCCCGCGGCCACGGCGAGGCCGCTCTGCACCAGGGCCTTGTGGAGGCGGGAGCCGGGGCCGCCGCCGAGCAGATGGGCCAACACTTCAAGGGGATGGGCGTGCTCGGTGCCCGCGCCCTCCCGTCCCCAGGTAAGGGTGGGGGCGATCCAGGAGCGCAACATCTGCGCCTCCTGCACGCCGGGGTCGTTGCGGACCAGGCGGGGCTGGAGAGGGGCGGCGGGTGGTTCGGCGCGCTGGCGGGTGATCGGCTCGCCTCCGGCGCCCTCGGCGCCGCCATACTCATCCTCCACCACGCGGCGCAGGGAGGCCTCGTCCACCGCGCCGGCCACGACGAGCACGGCATTGGCGGGGGAATACCAGCGGCGATGGAAGTCGAGCATGTCATCGCGCGTGATGGCGCGGATGTCCTCCGGCCAGCCGATGATCGGACGACCGCGCCAGTGCTGGCGGCCCCACATGACGGCGTCATATGCCTCGCGGAAGCGGGCGCGGGGATTGCTGTCGGTGCGCTGGCGGCGCTCCTCCAGGATCACGGCCCGCTCCGGCTCCACACCCTCGGCGGGGTAGAGAGGGGCGCGGAGGCGGTCGGCCTCCATCATCGCGACGAGCTTGAGGCGCGTCGCCTCCACGGTCTGGTGGTAGGCGGTCACGTCGCGGGAGGTGAAGGCATTGTCCTGCCCGCCTTCCCGCGCCACGCGCTGGGAGAACTCGCCATCCGCGACATGCGCGCTGCCCTTGAACATCATGTGCTCAAGGAAATGGGCGAGGCCGGACCTGCCGGCCGGGTCGTCCCCGGCGCCGACGCCGTAGAAGAGGTAATGCGCCACGACCGGCGCGCCGCGCGTGCGGACATGGGCGACGCGCAGCCCGTTCGGCATGCGCCAGAGATTCGCCCCGAAGAGAGGGCGGTCCGCCGGGATGGGCGGGGCGGCGACGACGGCCGGGGCTTGCGGGGCCGCGGGCGTTGCGGCCGGGGCGCGGGTGGCCAGGGTGGCGGGAGCCACGGCGGCTGTGGCCAGGACCGTGCGGCGGGTCAGAGGATGCATTCCCGGAATGTGGGGCTGAAACCGGCGGGCGGGAATGGCCGGGCGGGTTTCTTTGCGTGACAACCCATACCCGGCGCCTTTCCTAGAACAGCCCGTCCAGCAGGCCGCGCTGGCGCCGCTGGATGATCGGGGTTTCGCCTTCCTCGGGCGAGCGGCCGAGGGCCGAGTTCTCGCGCAGGCGCTGCGACTCCCTCTGAGGGTCGATCACGGTACCGGGGCGGGGCGGGTCCTGCCAGAACATCAGCCGCTCCACGACATTCTGCTGCGGGCGGTCGAGCCGGAGGCTCTCTTCATCGACCTGGCGGCGGATATTGGCGGGGTTGCCGGCGATCCCGGCGGATTGGCTGGCCTGGGCGAGCAGCGCCGCCTCGGAACCCGAGGGGCGGTCGCGGCGGCCTTCGCCGAGCAGGGTGGCGGGGGCAAGGGTGCTCTCGCCGCGCTCGCGCGCCGTCAGTTCCTGCGGGCGCTGGGCGCCGGGGCGGGGCGGCGGCAGGTTGCCCAGGGTGGGGGGGATCGAAAGGGGGGCGCGGGTGACGACCTGGAACTCGTCCGGTGCATCGCGCGTGAGGCCGAGGGTGCGCGCCGTGTCACCGCCGCAGGCGGCCAACAATAGCAGGGGAGCCAGGAGGAAGGGGCGGGAGATCATGGCGGCCGTTTCTAGCAGGTATGCGAGGGGCGCGGGAACAGGGTGCCGGGGAGAATACGTTTCGTCACGCCGCCTCGCCCGGCCTTTCGGGGGCTGCGGGGCGGGCTGTGGCGGCTTCGATCAGCAGCACGATGACGCCCAGCACGATGGCCGCATCCGCCACGTTGAAGACGTACCAATGCCATCCCCAGGCATAGGCATCGACGAAGTCCACTACCGCGCCGAAGCGGGCGCGGTCGATCACGTTGCCCACCGCGCCGCCCACGATGGCCCCCAGGGCGAGGGCGGTGCGGCGGTTCTCGGCCTTCGCCATCCAGCGGATCAGGAAAACCGCGATGGCAGCCGCGAGCGCGGCGAGCGCCCAGGCATGCCACGGTGCCGTGCCGGAAAGCAGGCCGAAGGTGACGCCGCGGTTCCACACCATGGTCAGGTCCAGCCCGAACTCCCCGTCGCCGAGCAGCGGGACGTTGCGGCGCGTGGGGAGGTCCAGAACTTCCAGGATCCACCACTTGCTGGCCTGGTCCGCGACCAGGACCAGCAGGGTGAGGATCAGCCCGCGCCGCAGATTGAGAGCGGCCATCAGGCGACCGCCGCTTCGCAACGCAGGCAGAGGGTGGGATGGGCCGCGCTTTGCCCGACCTCGGGCAGGACGCGCCAGCAGCGGTCGCATTTCTGGCCGGTGGCGGGGGCGAAGCGCACGGCGGTGCCGCCTTCTGCCTCGACGCCCTCACCCTCGGGGGGTGTGTCGCGAAGCGTCAGATCGGAGGTGATGCAGAGCTCCGCCCAGGGCAGGTCGGACAGGTCTGCCTGCGCCTCGCCGAGATGCAGCTCCGGCGCGGCTTGGAGTGAGCTGCCGATGGTGCCCGCCGCGCGCGCCTTCTCCAGCGCGGCGGTGACGAGGCCGCGCACGCCGCGCACGCGTGCCCAGCGATCCGCCAGCGCATCGTCGCGCCATTCCGCCGGGATCTCGGGGAAGGTCTGGAGATGGACGCTGTCCGCGGCTTCCCCGAAGCGGGCGAGCCAGGCTTCCTCGGCGGTGAAGACAAGCACGGGAGCCAGCCAGGTGCAGAGGCAGCGATGCAGCACGTCCAGCACCGTGCGCGCGGCACGGCGGTGCAGATTATCCGCACGGTCACAATAGAGGCTGTCCTTGCGGATGTCGAAGAGGAAGGCCGAAAGGTCGGAGGCGCAGAAATTATGGATCTCCGGCATCACGCCGGACCAGTCGTAATCGGCCGCCGCCTTGCGGATGCGCGCATCGATCTGGGAGACGCGGTGCAGGATCCAGCGCTCCAACTCCGGCAGTTCCGCGTAGCCGACCTTCTCCGCATCGGTGAAGCCGTCCAGGCTGCCGAGCAGCCAGCGCAGCGTGTTGCGGATGCGCCGATACAGCTCCGCCTGCTGGCCCAGGATGGTCTTGCCGATGCGGAGGTCCTCCGCGAAGTCGGAATTCATCACCCAGAGGCGCAGGATGTCGGCGCCGTAGTCCTTCATCACCTCCTGCGGGGCCGTGACGTTGCCGAGGGATTTCGACATCTTCCGGCCGGACTCATCCAGCACGAAGCCATGCGTCAGGACTGCCTTGAAGGGCGCGATGCCCCGCGTGCCGACGGATTCCAGCAGGGAGGAGTGGAACCAGCCGCGATGCTGGTCCGAGCCTTCGAGGTAGAGATCGGCCGGGAAGGGCAGGCCGTGGTCGGGCAGGACGAAGGCGTGGGTCGAGCCGGACTCGAACCACACATCGACGATGTCCATCACCTGCTCGTATTCGGCCGGGTCGCGGTCATTCCCGAGGAAGCGCGCCGCGGCATCGGGCTGGTACCAGGCATCGGCGCCCTCCTCGCGGAAGGCGGTCAGGATGCGCTCCATCACCCGGGGGTCGCGCAGCGGCTCGCCCGTGCGCTTCTCGACGAAAACCGCGATGGGCACGCCCCAGGCGCGCTGGCGGGAGATGCACCAGTCCGGCCGCGCGGCGACCATGGAGCCGATGCGGTTGCGGCCCTGGTCCGGCACGAAATGGGTGTTGGCGATTGCCTCCAGCGCCTTTGCGCGGATCTGGTTCTCGTCATCCATGGCGATGAACCATTGCGGCGTCGCGCGGAAGATCACCGGCTTCTTGCTGCGCCAGGAATGGGGGTAGCTGTGCTTGAGGCTGCCCTTGGCCGCCAGCGTGCCCATGGTTTCCAGCGCGGCCCAGACGGGTTCATGCGCCTTGAACACATGGATGCCGGCGAAGCCGGGAGCCTGCACGGTGTAGGTGCCGTCATCGTTCAATGTTTCGGGCACCGGAAGGCCGTTCGCGCGGCCGAGGGTGAAGTCGTCCTCGCCATGGCTGGGCGCGATATGCACGAAGCCCGTGCCGGCCTCGGCAGTGACGAAATCGCCGGGCAGCAGCGGCACGTCGAAGTCATAGCCACCCTCGGCCGGTGCCCAGCCGCGCAGGGGATGCGCCAGCACCGTGCCGGCCAGCTCCGAGCCCTTCAGCACGCGGCGGAGGGAATGAGCCGCGAGCCCCGCCTCTTTCTCGAAGGCGGGCAGGAGGGGGAGGGCGATCAACAGGTTGTCGCCGGTCGCAAGGCGCGAGCCCTCGGCGATGCCGTCCACATGCACCAGCGCGTAATCGATCTCCTCCCCGTAAGCCACGGCGCGGTTGCCGGGGATGGTCCAGGGCGTGGTGGTCCAGATCACCACCCGCGCGCCTTCCAGATCGGGCACGGTGGTCTTCACGACGGGGAAGGCGGCGTGCAGCGTGGGGCTGGTGACGTCGTGATACTCAATCTCGGCATCGGCCAGGGCGGTCTTCTCGACCGGGCTCCACATCACCGGGCGCAGTCCGCGATAGAGGGAACCGTTCATCAGGAAGCGGCCGATCTCCTCGGCGATCACCGCCTCGGAGGTGAAATCCATGGTGGCGTAGCGGTTTTCCCAGTCACCGAGCACGCCCAGCCGCTGGAACTCGGCCGACTGCACGCCGAGCCAGTGGCGGGCATATTCGCGGCATTCCGAGCGGAATTCGAGGACGGGGACGGAATCCTTGTCCTGCTTCTTCGCGCGGTACTGCTCCTCGACCTTCCACTCGATCGGCAGGCCATGGCAGTCCCAGCCCGGGACGTAATCGGCGTCGCGGCCCGACATCTGGGCGGCGCGGTTGACCACGTCCTTCAGGATCTTGTTCAGCGCGTGGCCGATATGCAGCGGGCCGTTCGCATAGGGTGGACCGTCATGCAGGACGAACTTTTCCAGGCCGCGGGAGCGTTCGCGCAACTGGCCGCGCAGGTCCTGCGCCGCCCAGCGGGCGAGGGTGGCGGGCTCGCGCTTCGGCAGGTCGCCGCGCATGGGGAAGGAGGTCTTCGGCAGGAAGACGGTGGCGCGGTAGTCGCGCCCTTCCTTCT
>DATCMG010000638.1:0-13862 GCA_036563555.1 Roseomonas sp.
ACCTTCTTGCGGTCGCTCGGATCGCTTTCGCAGACCGGCGTGCCGAAGCCGCCCTCATAGGTCGAGTACATATAGGGCGTGCCGGAGGCGAACTCCGCCGCGCAGGTGTCGATGCGCTTGTAGACCGCCTGCACACCCAGCCGCGCACGCCGCGCCTCCACCTCCGGCTCCTGCAGCCCGGCGAGCTTCGCCAGGCGCTTGTCGGAGAAGCCCAGGGCCTTGAGGCGGCGCAGGCCGGTGGCGTCGGCCGGCAGCCCGTTGCGGATCACCGCGGCCTCGGCCTGCACGATCTTCTCGACCTCGCGCAGGAACCAGGGATCAAACTTGCTGGCGGCATGGACCGCATCCACGTCCAGCCCGGCGCGGAAGGCCTGGGCGGCCATCAGGATGCGATCCGGCGTGGGCGTGGCGAGCGCCGCGAAATAGGCCTCCGGCGAGCCGTCGCCGGGTACCGGCACCTCGTCCAGGCCGGAGAAGCCCGTCTCCAGCCCGCGAAGGCCCTTCTGCAGCGCCTCGGCGAAGGTGCGGCCGATCGCCATGGTCTCGCCGACCGACTTCATGCTTGTCGTCAGCGTGTTCGGCGTGCCCGGGAACTTCTCGAAGGTGAAGCGCGGGATCTTCACGACGACATAGTCGATGGTCGGCTCGAAGGCTGCCGGCGTCGTCTTGGTGATATCGTTCGCCAGCTCGTCCAGCGTGTAGCCGACGGCCAGCTTCGCCGCGATCTTGGCGATCGGGAAACCCGTGGCCTTGGAGGCGAGCGCCGAGGACCGCGAGACGCGCGGGTTCATCTCAATGACGACCATGCGGCCATCGGCGGGGTTGATGCCGAACTGCACGTTGGAACCGCCGGTATCGACGCCGATCTCGCGCAGGCAGGCGATGCTGGCATCGCGCATGCGCTGGTATTCCTTGTCGGTCAGCGTCAGCGCCGGGGCGATGGTGACGGAATCGCCGGTGTGCACACCCATCGCATCGAGGTTCTCGATGGAGCAGACGATGATGCAGTTATCCGCGGTGTCGCGGACCACCTCCATCTCATACTCCTTCCAGCCCAGCACGCTTTCCTCGATCAGAACCTCGGTGGTCATCGACGCATCGAGGCCGGAGGCGACGATCTGCTCGAATTCCTCGCGGTTATAGGCGATGCCGCCGCCCGTGCCGCCGAGGGTGAAGGAGGGGCGGATGACGCAGGGCAGCTTCACCAGCTCCAGCCCTTCCCAGGCCTCCTGCATGGTGTGCGCGATGTGGCTGCGCGGGCTCTCGATGCCGATCTTGGTCATGGCATCGCGGAACTTCAGCCGATCCTCGGCCTTGTCGATCACGTCGGCCTTCGCGCCGATCAGCTCGCAGCCATACCTGGCCAGCGCGCCGGAGGCATCGAGCTTCAGCGCGGTGTTAAGCGCGGTCTGCCCGCCCATGGTCGGCAGGATGGCATCCGGCCGCTCCTTGGCGATGATCTTCTCCACCACCTCCGGCGTGATCGGCTCGATATAGGTGGCGTCGGCCAGCTCCGGGTCGGTCATGATCGTGGCGGGGTTGGAATTCACCAGGATCACGCGATAGCCCTCGGCGCGCAGCGCCTTGCAGGCCTGGGCGCCGGAATAGTCGAACTCACAGGCCTGGCCGATGATGATCGGGCCGGCGCCAATGATCATGATGGACTTGATGTCGGTGCGCTTCGGCATGGGGCTTGGCTCACGAGCTTGGGGCGCGGCTGGGCCGGTCGTCGAACCAGATCAGCAGGGCTGCGAGGATGAGGTGGGAAAGAAATAGGTGGGTGAAAGCGGATTCGATGCCGCGAGGCGAGGAGAGGGCGAGGGCTCCCCAATGGGCAATCCACCAGAGTAGGCCATTCGCGACCGCCGAACCGACCACCACGATCGAACCGGCGCGGATGCGCCTCACGCGGCAGGCACGCAGCCCGATGTAGACGGGGATCGACGTCACCGCGATTGCCAGAGCTGGGATCGCGATGGCGGCGAACGGCAACAGGCCGATACCGATCATCAGGAAGCCCAGCGGGCCCAGCACAACGATCGGCAGGAAGCCGGACGAGAGTACGCCCGCTACCGCCAGCTGCCGTTTAAGCAGAGGGTTTGCCGTCAACTCGGGCGGAAGTGGTGGCGCCTCATCCAGCACTGGCTTCGGCCTGTGCGGCACCTCGGGAACCGAAGGCATCAGGCGCGCCCCAGCCATGGTCGCAGCACGAGGAACAGCACGGCATGAATGCCCGCCCAGAGCGCGGCGGCGAGCACGCGCCCGCCCTCATGCCCATCCTCGGCGAAGAACACGATGCCGCCGAGCGCCACGAAGGAGATCGCCACCCCGCGCAGCCACGCCTTGTCACGCGGCTGGCCGACGCGGCGCAGCGCCCACCAGGCGAGGAGCGAGAGCGGCAGGGCCAGGATCAGCAGCCGGATCACGCGCGGGAATCCGCCGCCAGCTTCACCGCCAGCAGGCCCAGCGCCCCGCCCAACACCCAGCGCTGCACCGCCAGCCAGGCCGGGCGCGTGGACAGGAAGCGCGAAACGCCGCCGGCCCCTACGACCATCAGCGCATCGAAGACCGTGCAGATGCCGATCTGGATCGCGCCCAGCACCATCCCCTGCAGGAACAGGCTGCCGCGCTCCGGATCCATGAAGGCCGGCAGCACGGCAACATAGAACAGCGCCACCTTCGGGTTCAGCGCCGCTGTCGCGAAACCCAGTGAGAAGAGCCGCGTCCCGCTTTCCGGCGGAATGGGCCGGGGCGCGAACAGGGCCGCGCCGCCTGGCCGAACGCTCTGCCAGGCGAGCCAGCCCAGATAGGCCGCGCCACCCAGCCGCATCGCGTCATAGGCGAAGGGCACCGCCAGCAATGCCGCCGTGATCCCCGCAGCCGCCCCGAGCATGATGACCAGGCTTCCTGCCTGACATCCGATCAGCGACAGCATCCCCGCCCGCGTTCCCTGCGTCAGTGTGCGGGAGACGAGGTAGAACAGGTTCGGCCCGGGCGTGAGCGCGAGTCCGACCGACAGGGCCGCGAAGGCGAGGAGGGAGGCGACAGACGGCACGTTATCCGGCTTTCGCCATCATCCCGGTGAAGCGATGGAACAGGTGATGGCTGTCGCTCGGGCCAGGGGAGGCTTCCGGGTGGTACTGCACGGAGAAGGCACGCTTGCTCTCGCAGGCGATGCCCTCGTTGGAGCCGTCAAACAGGCTCACATGCGTCACCGTCACGCCCTCGGGCAGCGACTTGTCGTCCACCGCGAAGCCATGGTTCTGCGAGGTGATCTCCACCCGCCCCGTCGCGAGGTCCTTCACCGGCTGGTTCGCGCCGCGATGCCCGCGATCGAGCTTGTAGGTCCTGGCCCCCAGCGCCAGCGCGAGCAACTGGTGCCCGAGGCAGATGCCGAAGACCGGCTTGCCCGCCTCCAGCACGCCCCGGATCGCCGGCACGGCGTATTCGCCGGTCGCCGCCGGGTCGCCCGGGCCGTTGGAGAGAAACACGCCATCCGGGCCGTGCCGCAGGATCTCCTCCGCCGTGGCGGTGGCGGGAACCACCGTCACCTCGCAGCCTGCATCCGCCAGGCAGCGCAGGATGTTGCGCTTCGCCCCGTAATCGACGGCCACGACCTTATGCTTCGGTGCTGTCTGGCGGCCATAGCCCTGGCCCCAGGCCCAGAGCGCCTCGTCCCACTGGTAGGATTGGCGGCAGGAGACATCCTTCGCGAGGTCCATGCCCTCCAGCCCCGGCCAGCCCGCCGCCTCGGCGCGCAGGGCGGGCAGGTCGAACTGCCCGTCCGGCGCGTGGCAGACCACCCCGTTCGGGGCGCCGGCATCGCGGATCAGCGCGGTCAGCGCCCGCGTGTCCACCCCCGAGATGCCGGGAATGCCGTGGCTCTTGAGCCAGTCATCCAGGTGCCGCGTGGCGCGGTAGTTGGAGGGCTCGGTCAGGTCCGCCTTCACCACCAGCCCGCGCGCGGCGGCGGTGGTCGCCTCGATATCCTCGGCATTGGCACCGACATTGCCGATATGCGGGAAGGTGAAGGTGATGATCTGCCCGGCATAGGAGGGGTCGGTCAGCGTCTCCTGATAGCCGGTCATG
Source organism: Roseomonas sp. (assembly GCA_036563555.1). GTDB lineage: Bacteria > Pseudomonadota > Alphaproteobacteria > Acetobacterales > Acetobacteraceae > Roseomonas. Next base: position 4,090 of record DATCMG010000638.1, read on the forward strand.
CCCGTGTTGAAGCAGACCTCGCCGACCTTCCTGCCCACAGCCCCGAAGCCGCGGCCCCAGATTACCTGGCCGCTGCTCAGCACGAGGCAGGCCGTCGCGCCCTCGGGCACGGTGTCGGCATCCGGGGCGGCATTCGGGGCAAGGGACATGTCGGGCTCCGGGGTGGGATGGGTCAGCGGGTCGGCATCGGCGCGGGGCAGGTCTTCCAGCGCAAGGCCGGTGGCGGTCAGCACCGCCGGCCAGTGCCGGGGTGGGATGGCCCGGGCCTGGCGCCATTTCCGGATGGCTTCCGTGCCCACGCCGCAATGCGCCGCTGCCGCGCTGGCGCCACCCATCAGGGTTAGAATCTGCTCGACCGTCCGCATGGAGCCTATATGTGGGAAATTGTTTCCCAATGAAAGTGGGAAGGGCATGACTGGCTGGGAAATCACTTCCCAGCCTCCCGCATGGCAAGCCCGCCCGATCCGCTCTAAACCCTGCCGCGAAATCCCCGCCGCAAAGTTAAGGAGACCCGCCATGAGCCTGCGCGCCCGCTTCACCGAGGAACTCAAGACCGCCATGCGCGCCGGCGACACGGCCCGGACCTCCACCATCCGCATGGTCATGGCCAAGCTGAAGGACGCCGACATCGCCTCCCGCCCGAGCGGGGTGGACCAGATCCCGGAGGAGGCGATCACCTCCCTCCTGCGCGGCATGGTGAAGTCCCGGCGCGAGAGCGTGGAAATGTACCGCCAGGGCAAGCGCGAGGAACTGGCCGCCAAGGAGGAGGCCGAGATCGCCGTGATCGAGTCCTTCCTGCCCCAGCAGATGGACGACGCCGCCATGGAAGCCGCCGTGAAGGAGGCCGTGGCCGAGACGGGTGCCACCTCCATCAAGGAGATGGGCAAGGTCATGGCCGCACTGAAGGCCAGGCACGCCGCGGTGCTGGACATGGCCAAGGCCGGGCCGATGGTGAAGGCGGCGCTGGGGGGCTGAGGGCGAACGTCGCGCGCCTGTCGTCCCGATGCAGGCGTCTTCCCAGGCCGGAGTCTTTGCCCTTGCCCACTTCGCCGATCTCTGGGGGATGGCCGGTGCCGCGTTTGCCGTGGTGGCCTCCTTCCTGGCAGGGGCCCTGGTACGTGCGTGCGGCCAGCCGGAGGCCCGCTTGGGCCGTCTGCTTGCCCTGGGCATCCTGGCCGGCCTCGGTTTCGGCGCCCTGCCGGCTCTCTTCGCCCTGTGCGGAGCGCGCGGGTTCGGAATGCTCATTATGTGGATGGCGAGCTTGTTCGTGCCGGCCACCGTGCTGGTGACCCGGTCCATCGGGTCGCGGTTCGTCGCCATCGATCCGGCTTGGCGCGGGCGCCAGATCGGGCGCCGCTTGGCCCTTGTGCCTTGCCTCGTGCTCGGTTCCTTCCTGTCGTCGGCGCTGTTCGGCAGTCTCGCCTCCTCGGTGCTGGGGCGGCCGGCCTATGACTTCGGTATCGCGCCCGCCGTCCCCGCTTTGCCTCCTGACCGTTCACGGCTGCCGGGCTAGCATCCCGCCGGACCCATGGCCCTCCCACCCAACTTCCTCGACGAGCTGCGCGCCCGCACGCCCCTGCCGCCGCTGATCGGCCGGAAGGTCAAGCTCACGCGCAACGGACGCCAGTGGAAGGGCTGCTGCCCCTTCCATAACGAGAAGACGCCGTCCTTCTACGTCTATGACGACCACTATCACTGCTTCGGCTGCGGCCAGCACGGCGATGCCATCGGCTTCACCATGCAGACTGAGGGCCTGCCCTTCCGCGAGGCCGTGGAACGCCTGGCTCATGAGGCCGGGCTGGAAGTACCCAAGGAGTCGCCCCGCCAGGCCGCCCGCGAGGCCCGTGCCCGCGACCTGCACGACGTCCTCGCCGCCGCCGCCGAGGCCATGCAGCGCCGCCTTTACGCGCCGGAAGGCCGGCAGGCACTGGACTACCTGAAGAATCGCGGCCTGACCGACGCCACCATCGCCCGCTTCGGCCTGGGCTGGTCAGGCTCCGGCCGCGGGGCGCTGGCCGCCGAGTTGAAGCCCCTGGGCATTGAGCCCGGCCAACTGGCCGAGGCCGGCCTCACCAAGCCCGCCGAGGGGCGGGAAGGGGCCTATAACGACTTCTTCTATAACCGCGTCATGTTCCCCATCCGGGACAAGCGCGGCCGGATCGTCTCCTTCGGCGGCCGCATCCTGGGGGATGGCCAGCCGAAATACCTGAACGGCCCCGAAACCGACGTCTTCTCCAAGCGCCGCACCCTCTACGGCCTGGACATGGCGCGGGAGGCGGTCTTCCGCGGCAAGGCGCGCCTCATCGTCGCCGAAGGCTATATGGACGTCATCGCCCTTCACCAGGCGGGGTTCGAGGGCGCCGTGGCCCCGCTCGGCACCGCGCTCACCCCCGAGCAGATAGAGGAAATCTGGCGCGTCACGCCCGAACCCGTCCTCTGCCTCGACGGAGACGCCGCCGGCCTGCGCGCCGCCGCACGCTCCGCCGAGATGGTGCTGCCCTTGCTCGGCACCGATCGCACCCTGCATTTTGCAACCCTGCCCCAGGGCCAGGATCCGGACGACCTGATCGGCAGGAAGGGCGCGGCCGGTTTCGAGGCGGTGCTGACCACCGCCAAGCCCCTCTCCACCGCTCTTTACGACCTGATGGCCGATGGCCGTCCTCTGGGCAGCCCCGAAGGCCGCGCCGCCTTCCGCAACGACCTGGCCGCAGCCGCCGGCCGCATACCCGACAAGTCCCTCGCCGCCGAATACCGCCGCGCCCTGCTGGACCGCTTCTTCGAGAGCACCCGGCCCCAGCGTCCCCAGCGCCCCGCCGGTGGGAACGGCTTCTCCCCGCGCCCGGGCAGCCGGCCCGGCTTCAAGCCTCCGCCCCGCCTTCCGCCCCGCACGGCGCCGGAGGCCGGGAACACGCGGCTGGAGCAGGTTCGCTGCCTCCTGGCCATCACCCTGGCCCATCCCTGGCTGCTGAACGAGGTTGAGGAGGCCTTCGCCCTGCTCGAACTTCCCCACGGGCACCCCTCAGCCCTCCAGGCCGCTCTCCTGGCGTGGCATGCCGGTCTTGCCCTCACGGAAGTGTCAAACAGCGATGCGGGCTCGCTTGACTCGGCCGATCTGGTTGCCCACTTGGACGCGACCGGCCTGAAAGAGGCCCGGAATTGGGTCATGCGCGCGACCGGGCTCCCGCGGGAAGCCAGTCCCGATGCCCACCCGGGAGAGACCCTCGACGGCTGGTGGCATTTCTTCGGCTTCTTGCGGGGCGAGGGCGCGCTGGTCGAGGACCTGGTGGCAGCGGGACGCGATCTGGTTGCGGCGAATGACGCCGCGGCCCAGGCGCGCGTCATCCGGCTCAGCCAGGCTCTTTCCGCGCTGCGCCGTGGCGAGACGGGGCTGGAGGACAGCGCTGAAGGCGCCAGTCCATAGTGTAGAGGCTCATCCGATTCCCGGCGGCGGCCGCACCCGTCAGCCGGAGGGTCCATCCGTGGCGGGAGACAGGCATGGCGACCAAGGTGGCGAACGGCACGGAGACGACGGAGCACCGCGATGAGGCGGTGGAGGGCGCGCTGCTCGACGGCCTGCTTTCCTCCGTCAAGAAGATGCTCGCGAAGGGGAAGGAGCGTGGCTACATCACCTATGATGAGCTGAACGCCGCCCTTCCGCAGGAACATTTCTCCTCCGAGCAGATCGAGGACACCATGGCCCATCTCTCCGAGATGGGAATCAACCTCGTCGAGGCCGAGGAATCCGCCGACGAGGACACCGAGAAGAAGCCTGCAGCCAAGGCCGAGGGCGAGGAAGACGAGGAAGAGGGCAAGGAGAAGCCCGAGGACGAGGAGGCCGGCGGCAACGTCGACGAGGCCAACCTCGGCCGCACCGACGACCCCGTCCGCATGTATCTCCGCGAGATGGGCAGCGTGGAGCTGCTCTCGCGCGAGGGCGAGATCGCGATCGCCAAGCGGATCGAAGCCGGCCGCGACATGATGATCGGCGGGCTGTGCGAGAGCCCGCTTACCTTCCGCGCCATCGTCGGCTGGCATGAGGCCGTGGTCAGCGGGAAGCTGCTGCTGCGCGACGTCATCGATCTTGAGGCCACCAACAACGCCGACATGCCCGACGGCCCCCCGCCGGAGGCCGAGGAGTTCGAGGAAGGAGAGGAGGGAGAGGGCGTTGGCCTGTCCCTCTCCGCCCTTGAGGAGAAGCTGAAGCCCGAGGCGCTGGCCGCCTTCGAGGCGATCGAGGCCGGCTATGCCAGGCTCGAAAAGATGTCCACCAAGCGGATGGAGGCCTACACCACGGGCGGCGAACTCGCCGGCCGCTCGGAGAAGACCTACGAGAAGCAGCGCCAGGAGCTGGTCGCGCTGGTGCAGAAGGTGCACCTGCACAACAACCGGATTGAGGAGTTGGTCGACCAGATCAAGGGCCTCTACCGCCGCCTGGTTGGCCTCGAAGGCCAGGTGCTGCGCCTCGCTGAGTCTCACAAGGTCAAGCGCGCCGAGTTCCTGGAGCATTGGCGCGAGGCCGAGATGGACCCGGCCTGGTTCGACCGCATCGGCAAGCTGAAGGGCAAGGGTTGGCAGGCCTTCGTCGCCAACAGCCGCGACGACGCCGAGAACATCCGCGCCGAGATCGGCAAGGTGGCCTCCCTGACCGGCCTGCCCGTGGGCGAGTACAAGCGCGTCTATGCCACCGTCTCGCGCGGTGAGCGCGACATGACGCAGGCGAAGAAGGAGATGATCGAGGCCAATCTCCGCCTCGTGATCTCCATCGCCAAGAAATATACGAATCGCGGCCTGCAGTTCCTGGACCTGATCCAGGAGGGCAATATCGGCCTGATGAAGGCGGTGGATAAGTTCGAGTACCGCCGCGGCTACAAGTTCAGCACCTATGCCACCTGGTGGATCCGCCAGGCCATCACCCGCAGCATCGCGGACCAGGCGCGGACCATCCGCATCCCGGTCCACATGATCGAGACGATCAACAAGCTGGTCCGCACCAGCCGCCAGATGCTGCACGAGATCGGCCGCGAGCCCCAGCCGGAGGAGTTGGCCGAGAAGCTCGGCATGCCGCTGGAGAAGGTTCGCAAGGTCCTGAAGATCGCCAAGGAGCCGATCTCCCTCGAGACGCCGATCGGCGACGAGGAGGACAGCCATCTCGGCGACTTCATCGAGGACAAGGCGGCGATCATCCCGCTGGATGCCGCGATCCAGTCGAACCTGCGCGAGGCCACCACCCGCGTGCTGTCCAGCCTCACCCCGCGCGAGGAGCGTGTTCTCCGCATGCGCTTCGGCATCGGCATGAACACCGACCATACGCTGGAGGAGGTCGGGCAGCAGTTCAACGTGACCCGCGAGCGCATCCGCCAGATCGAGGCGAAGGCGCTGCGCAAGCTCAAGCACCCGACGCGCAGCCGCAAGCTGCGGTCCTTCCTCGACAACTAGCGTATCGGCCAGCGGGGATGTCCACGACGCCGGTCCAAGTCGAGGTCACCTTCCTCCGCATGGAGCGCCCGCCGGCCGACCCGCCGGCGGCGCTGCCATCCCAGGCGACCGTGCTGCCCGTGCCGGGCTGCACGGTCGGCTTCTACCGATACCTCTATGACACGGTGGGCCGGGACTATTGCTGGTGGCTCCGCCGCACCCTGCCGGATGCGAAGATCGCGTCGATTCTGCGCGATCCGACGGTTTCCATCCATGTCCTCTACCTCGATGGCGAACCCGCCGGCTTCCATGAGCTGGAGCAGCGCTGGGACGGCACGACCAACCTTTCCTATTTCGGCCTGATGCCCCATGCGGTCGGGCAGGGGATGGGCCGCGCCTTCCTGCGCCATGCCATCGACACGGCCTGGGCCGGCCCTTGTTCCGTCCTGACAGTGAACACCTGCACGGCCGACCATCCGCGCGCCCTGCCGAACTATATCGCCGCGGGCTTCAGGGTGATCCGCCGCGTGCGGGAGGAATGGCCGGTGCCGACCCATCTCGGCCTGCGCCTGCCTCTGCGCACGAGCTAGGCCGTGGCCGCGTGCCGTTGACCCATCCCCGGCGCGACACCTAGCCTCCCGGTCAACAACGCCAGGAGGAATCGCTCAATGGACCGCAGAAGCATGCTCGGCGCCCTCGCGGCCCTGCCCGCGACCGCCGCCCTTGCCCAGGGCCAATCCCAGCCAGCCGCCCCAACCGGTTCCAAGACCTATGTTCTTGTCCATGGTGCCTATGGGGGTGGCTGGATCTGGCGCGACGTTGCTGAGGGCCTGCGCCGCCAGGGCCACCGCGCCTGGACCCCGACACAGACGGGCCTTGGCGAGCGAAGCCATCTCATGTCGCGCCAGATCACGGTGGACACCCATATCGATGACGTCGCCGCCGTCATCGAGACTGATGAACTGCGCGACGTCATTCTCGTCGGCCATTCCTATGGTGGCGTGGCTGTGACGGGCGTCGCCGACCGCATGACCGACCGCATCCGCCACATCGTCTATCTCGACGCGCTGATCCCCGAGAACGGGGAGACGGTGTTCGACATCCTGCCCGCCGGCATGGCGGATGCCAGGCGCAAGGTGGCCCGGGAGCAGGGCGGCGGCGTGGCCCTGCCCGTGCCGGGCCCCGAGGGCTTCCCGATCCCGGCCAGCCCAGGCAAGGACTGGTTCATGCGCCGCCTGCGCCCGCATCCGATCGGCACCTATGAAAGCGTCATGCGCCTCTCCAGGCCCGCTGGCGCCGGGCTGCCGGTCACCTATGTCGCCTATACCAACCCTGCCCTGGCCTCGATCGAGCCCAGCCGCCAGCGCGCCCGCGCCAAGCAGGGCTGGCGTTACGTGGACCTTCCCGTCCCTCATGATGTCGAGATCCCCGAGCCGGGGCGGGTTGTCGAGCTGCTCGCCGGCATCGGTTGAGCGGTCTGGCCTGGGGTGGGCCCAAGCCGCTCGGCCGCCAGCGCACCGCAAGGGTCACCGAACCCGGCGCCGATGGCGCCGGGGCTGTGGCGGAAGGCCGGGGCGCAGCAGCCCCTAAGTCAGATCGCGCCTTACTTCGAGGCCGCTTCGATGCCCTTCGTGACCAGCTCGGCGGCCTGCTCCTTCGTGCCCCAACCCGTCACCTTCACCCACTTACCGGGCTCCAGGTCCTTATACCGGGCGAAGAAGTGCTCGATGGACTGGCGGGTGATCGCCGGCAGGTCGTCGCAGGACTGGATATCGGAGAAGAAGGGGTGGATCTTGTCATGCGGCACGCAGACGAGCTTCTCGTCCTGCCCGGCCTCATCCTCCATCAGCAGCACGCCGATCGGGCGGCAGCGGATCACGCAGCCCGGCACCACGGGGGCGGGGGTCAGCACCAGCGCGTCGGTCGGGTCGCCATCATCGGCGATGGTGCCGGGGATGAAGCCATAGGCCGCCGGATAGGCCATTGGCGTGAAGAGGAAGCGATCCACCACGACCGCGCCGCTCTCCTTGTCCAGCTCGTACTTCACCTGGGATCCCTGGGGGATCTCGACCACCACGTTGATGTCGTAGGGCGGGGCCTTGCCGGTCGGGATCTGGCTCGGGTTCATGCGGCGTCGGTCCTGGGACTTGCTTTGCGCATCGGCGCGGATTGCGACGGAATGTCGAGGCGCCTCTAGCAGCGCCCGGCGGCCCCCGCAAATCACCGGCTTGCGGCGTGCCACGCCCGCCCGCAGCATGGCGGGAACAAACCCCAAAGGGAGGCGGAGTGCCTGTGACCCGAACCGTCCTGCGCCGCGCGCTGCTGGCGGCCCCGCTGCTTGCGGCCCCGGCCTTGCTCTCGTCCCGCCCGGGCGCGGCCCAGGCTCCCGCACCGGTCCAACCCCCTGCGACACCCGTACCCCCCGCCGAGCCGCTCATCGTCCGCAAGCAGGTCTTCGAGGCCGGGGAATATCGCACGCGCGGCGGCGGCACCGTCCCCAATGCACGCATCGGTTACCAGACGGCCGGCACGCTGAACCCGGCCGGCGACAACGCCGTGCTCATCACGCATTTCTTCTCCGGCAACAGCCACGCCTTCGGCCGCTTCGCCGCGAACGGCCCGCCCGGCTACTGGGACAACATCATCGGCCCCGGCAAGGCGATCGACACTAACCGGTTCTTCGTCGTGTCCTCCGACACGCTGGTGAACCTCAATCTCAACGACGCCACCACCACCAGCACCGGCCCAGCCACCATCGACCCTTCGACTGGCCGGCCCTTCGGGATGAACTACCCCGTCGTGTCGATGCGCGACTTCGTCGATGTGCAGAAGCGCCTGCTCGACAGCCTCGGCGTGAAGCGCCTGGCGCTGGTGGCCGGTCCTTCCGGGGGCTCGCTCCAGGCGATCGAATGGGCCTGCGCCTATCCGGAAATGGTGGAGCGGGTGATGCCGGCGGTCACCACCGGTGATTTCGACCCCTTCCTCATCAGCTGGATGGAGCTATGGGAGGTGCCGATCCGCATGGATCCGAACTGGCGGAACGGCGATTATTACGGGCAAGGGCGCGAGCCGCCGCTGCGGGGGCTGGCGGAGGCCCTCAAGATCGTCACCCTCCAGTCCCGGGACCGGGGTGCCTTCACCCAGTTCGGCCGCCGGCCCGTGGACGGCCAGGATCCCGCCCGCCGCATAGGCGACTCCTTCGCAGTCGAGCGCTTCCTGGACGAGGCGGCCACTGCGCGTGCCCGCACGGCGGATGCCAACGCCTTCCTCTATCTCACCCGCGCCAACCAGCTCTTCCTGAGCGAGTATTCCGACACCGCCACGGCCCTGGCCCGCAGCCAGGCCCGCTGGCTGGTGGTGCCCGCGGTCGGCGACCACATCTTCCCGATCGCCTATGGCCGTGACCTGGCTGACGCACTCCGCAAGGCGGGGCGGCCGGTGGAACTGGTGGAACTGGAGGGCGGCCTCGGGCATCTGGAGGGGGTGTCGAACATGACGAAGGCCGAGACGGCGATCCGGACCTTCCTCGCGCCGTGACGCTGATCTAGAGAACCCCTGGGATGGGCCGGTAGCTCAACGGTTAGAGCTGGCCGCTCATAACGGCTTGGTTGCGGGTTCGATTCCTGCCCGGCCCATCCCCAGCCTCACCCCATCACCGGCCCAGCAGCCCGCGCAGCAGATCCTGCACGGCTGGGCGGCGCTCGCGTTGCGGTTCGGCCGGGGCGGCGGGCGGCGTGCCGACGGCAGGGGCCTCGCCCCGCGCCAAGGCAAGCTGCCCCGCGCAATCAGCGGCGGGCGCCGCGGCGTTGCGCCCCCCCAGTAGCCCTTCCACCAGCGCCCCGACCGCGGCTGCGTCCTGGTCGTCCGAGCGCCGGGCGAGGCCGCCCAGCACCCCCGCCGCCGCCGCGGCGGCCGCATTGGGATCGACGGAAACACGCGGATTCCCGAAGCGCCCGGTGATGCCGAGCGGCGTGGTGAGCGACACATCCCCCACACGCACCACCGGGCGCAGGCGGAAGGCCAGCGTCTCATCCCCAAGATTGGCGGCACCGCCGCCGGTCGTGCTCGCCACGCCGGTCTGCACAAGCAGCGCGCGGGATTGCGCCACGCCGCCCTGGATGTCGAAGCGGAGCGCGAGGCAGCGGATTTCCGCCGCGCCGCTGGTCGCATTCTCCGGCAGCACGCCGCGCAGGGCGTTGGTGGCGCCGGCCAGCAGGCTGGGATCGATCTGCCCCCCCGTCATCGCGAGGCCGAGATGGCCGCCGAGGCTGGCCGCGACGGCGCGCAGCCCGGCACCCTCGCCCCGCAAGGAGAGGTCCAGGGCGCCATGCCCCGAAACGGGGGAGCGCGTGCCGAAG
>DATCMG010000640.1:0-2115 GCA_036563555.1 Roseomonas sp.
TTTCGGAGGGCTCCCGGGCGCTCTGCTCATGCTCGTGACTTGGGTTTCTTTCTGAGGGCTCCAGCGACAGTGCGAGTGATGCGTCTGAAGGAGGCCTGCTCTAGTTCCTGCCAGAGGTCCATGGCGTCGACGTCTCCGGCGTAGGCGGCGGCGAGGAGGTCCCCCGGTGCACGCCCGTCGGCGGCGGTCGGGTCGCCCCGCTGCGTGTGTTGCTTGGTGATGTAGCCCAGCAGCTTCCCGAGGTCGGAGACGGGCACGGACTGGAAGATTTGCCCGGCCTCATCGGCGTGGATTCCGGCCAGGTCCGCCCGTCGCAGGTAGCGCTCCAGCACTTGGCTGCGGAGAGCATTCACCTGCTCCGGCGTGAACTCAGTTCTTGAGATGAGGAGCCAGTGGTGGTGAGGGTGCCAGCCGCCCTGCTCGCTATGCGTGATCTCGGTCATCCGGACGAATCCGTCTACACGAGCGTTGAGCCAGTTCCCTGAGGTCATGTGTCGAGTGAGGCTCTCTAGCTCCGTCCACACCTTGCCTAGGGGCCGTCCCGGCCTGCTGGCTACCGTCGAGGTCCAGGAGATGACCGTCTTGGGAGCCTGACCGGAGAGAGCTTGCTGCAGTGTGCGTCTATAGGCTCTCTGCCTCTTCGGAGAGCACCTAGGACACAGCCAGTGGTCACATGGCCGACTGGCTACGCCACACAGGCGGATCGACCTCAGGCAGGAGTAGCGCTCTAGGAAACGCCGTAGATCCCACTTGGAGGGAATCTGGGTTTTCCCCGTCTGTTGAGAATGAACAGGGTGGCCGAGATGGCGGTCGAACGGGAGGCGGCGAGCGCCGTCCACAGGTACGCTGAACATCGGTACTGAACCTCTGAACAGCCGCCCCGCGACGACCAAATGTTGGGGTGGCTGTTCTGTTTGAAGCGGACAGGAAGGTCTTCCGCTTCCTGTCCGCTCCCGGCTGGCTCAGTGCGATGCCGGTTCAGGTACTCCCCGGGCGCGAGCCGGGGCACATCCGAGGTTACTGATCTGTCAAGCGCTCCGGCCCTATGGCCCCGAGAAACAAGATTCCGTCAACGGGATGACTTCGCCCGTGAAGATTCGCCACAAACTCCACGGGACTAATTCATTTTCTTGGGGCGACCAAGCTTTGGGGCGTTAGTCGCCGCCGCACGCGCCCGGCCCTGGAGGACTTTCCCCGCCGCAAGCGCGATGGCCTCCGCGATCCGGAAGTCCAGAAGCACTGCATCCTGGAACTCAACCACCAAGGGCTTGAACCGCTCCAGGGGGTCCACCGGCTCGCCCGGGATCTCTCCCGGTGTCATGGGCGGGCCTCGGTGCGGGCCGCAGCGATGAACGCTTCCAGGTCGGCGGGATCGAACCGCACGAGCCGCCCGACCTTCACGAATGGCACGCGCCGCTCATGCACGAGACGGCGGACGAACGACACGGGGACGCCCAGACGGGCGGCTGCAGCGGGCACGTCCAGCAGGGCAGGAAGATTTTCAGTCATGCCTGTTGTACGGGGATGCGCTCGGCTGAGCCAGGGTGTGCCCGCGTGCCCCAGTCGTGCCCTAAGCGCCGCACAATCGGGCACAACGGGGGACAACTGAGCACAATGCCGACAAGGCCAAAGCCGCGAGATCGCGCCGAATTCTTGTCCCCCGGTTGATCGCTGTTTCAACCTTCCAAACTGATTACGCGGGTTCGATTCCCGTCATCCCCTCCGATCGCCCGAAATGGGCTCCTGATCAGCCAGTTCTCCGGAAGGCAGGTCTTCGTGTCACCGCCCGCGCTGTCGCCGCTAGGGTGACCGGCATGACCTCCCCTGGGATGACTGCGGGCGAGCTGCTCCTCGTGGCCGGCGTGGTGGTCGGAGTGGCGCTCGTGCTGCTCGGGCTGGCGGCACTCGCCCGCCGGGCACGCCGGCGAGGCACCGCCGGCAGCGCGATCGCCGGCGCCATGGCCGCGTACGACGAGGGCTTCCACGGCACCGCGCACGACTCCTACGTCGAGCTGCAGGCCGACGCGGACCGGACGGTCCCAGCGCCGGCGCCCGGCGACCCCGAGGATCGCTGACGGCAACCGTCCGGCCTAACGGCAACCGCAGAGCGTTGCC
>DATCMG010000312.1:0-3320 GCA_036563555.1 Roseomonas sp.
CGGAGCCAGTCGGGAGCGGCCCCCGCCAAGGCATTGAGGGTGGCCCGCAACGTCTCGGCCACGAGCTCGATCCGGTTCAGGTCACGCACCGCGGCCAGCACGTGCGTGCTGTCTGTCCACTGTCGCCCACGGCTCCGGAGCAGTTCGTCGTCCCGTGCGGCGTCCAGGACCCGCTGAAGCAGGCGGTCGGTCGCCTCGCCTGCCAGCAACGGCCCCGGAACTCGCAAAGCAGGCTGTGGTCGAAGCCTGGATCGGCGAAGTTCAGGCCGAGGAGATACTTCCAATCGGTCCTCGCTCGGACCGCCTCTGCCGCTCCACGATCGCTTAAACCCTCGCGGAACTGGAGCAACGTGACGAGGGCAAGACGCCAGGGTGCGTAAGCCGGTTGCCCTTGCCGAGGGTAGAGGTCGGCGATGTCGGCGTCACTGAAGATCGCCCGAGCCTGTCCCGCAGCACGAGGCAAGGGTCGCCTCGCCGAAAAGCCGCCTGGGCAACCCGGGCGGTATCCTCAGGCACAGGCGGGATTGGCTGTTGCGGGCGGAGCGACATCGGAGATCTGAGCGAAGAACCCAGTCCAACGCCTCCGCCCAACCTCCGGCTGCTGACTTCGCCAACAGTGTCGGGGCGTTTGGCAATTTTATGTTGTGGTCTCTACTTACTGTCGGAGCATGGCTAAGTGAGACCTGTGCGCAGGTTCGGAAAGCCGCAGTATGCGGCCTTCGGCGCGGATACTTGAACACTGTATCTTGTGCTCAAAACGACCCGCGCACAGGTCTCAATTAGCTGTCAGGTCCGATGGCCACTCCAACCCAACATACCGGCCGAAAACCGGATTTTCCACTATTCCGTGGACGCTACCCCTGGCCGAGCTTACGATGGTGCCCGCACAGTCGCTCTTGCGCCTTCCTTGCTGTGTCGCGCATGGGCTTGGCTAGGCCCTCTTGGCGTAACAGAAGCTCCCGCTGATCCGGGGAGGGAATCGGCAACTCCAGGATCGTGTCCCATCCCGTTCTCTAATTGTGTCCATCAAGCCGTTCGATGATTTACAAATGTCGGTTGCGCTGTGTCGGCGCGGTTCCGGGCGTATCATTCGGCAGCGCTGTTAGAGCGCCTAACAGAACCGTCTGATTTGGTTGAGGCAGACGAGGGCGGCGGCGAGGGTGGCGAAGGCGAGGTGAATGTCGGCGCGGCGCTCGTAGCGCAGCGCGAGGCGGCGAAAGCGGGCCATCCAGGCGAAGGTGCGCTCCACCACCCAGCGATGGCGGCCCAGGTGCTTGCTGGTGTCGATGCCGGGTCGTGCGATGCGAGGTGTGATGCCCCGCTTGCGCAGGACGCGACGCATGGGACGCCCGGTATAGGCCTTGTCGGCATGGAGCTTCTTCGGTCGTCGGCGGGGCCTGCCGCGCTGCCCTCCGCTGACCGGCGGCACGGCATCGAGCGTCGCCTCGGCCAGCTTGCTGTCGTGCCGGTTGGCTGGACCAAGGGTCAGGCCGAGCGGCGTGCCCTCGGCGTCGGTGACGAGGCTGTGCTTGGTGCCCGGCCGGCCCCGATCCGTCGGGTTGGGCCCGGTCGCCTCGCCCCCCTTTTTGCCGCCACCGCCCGGCTGTCCAGCGCGGCGCGGTCCCAGCGGATGCGCCCCGAAGCCTGCAAGCGATCGAGCAGCAGCTTGTGGAGTCGTGTCCACACGCCTGCCGCCTGCCAGTCGCGCAGCCGTCGCCAGCAGGTCATCCCCGACCCACAGCCCATTTCAGCGGGCAGGTGCTCCCATGGCGTGCCGGTGGTCAGCACAAACAGAATGCCAGTCAGTGCCGCCCGGTCCGCCAAACGCGGTCGCCCGCCTCTGGGCTTCGGCCGCTCCGGCGGCAGCAGCGGCGCCACCGCCGCCCAGAGATCCTCAGACACAAGGAGCTTGGCCATGCCCCAACAACGCGAATTACGCAGTTTCGTTAGGCGCTCTTAGCCGCGCTGGGGCGATTACCATGCCATCCGGATGGCGCACGGCGGCCTCAACATTGTGATAGCGAGCAGGGAACAAATGCATATTGGATGTATTCTGGCAGGCTGTGGCCCTTCCCTATGCCGGCATGCATCGATCGGAACCGAACAGGACATGCGATACACAACGCGCCGCACTCTCACTGTGGCCATGATGGGAACGCCCCTCGCCATCGGGGCCGGGCTGTCCCGCGCCGCTTCCGCGCAGCAACCCTCCCTTCCCGCCACGATCTCGCTCGTGGTGGGCGCCTCGCCCGGCGGCACGACGGACACGCTCGCCCGCGATGTCTCCGAGGTGCTGCGCGAGAAGCTCGGACGCAACGTGGTCGTAGAGAACCGCGCTGGGGCGGGCGGGAATGTTGCGGCACAGCATGTGGCGCGCTCGGCGCCCGATGGCGGGACGCTACTGGTTGCCTTTACGAGCCACACTCTGAATGCCGCGATCATGCGCCAGGTGCCTTACAGGCCGCTCGAGGATTTCACCCCTGTGGCGCTGCTCGCCCGGCTCAATGCCAGCGTGCTGGTAGTGGGCCCGAGCGTAGGGGAGACGGACATCGCGGCCTTCGTTGCGGCGGCACGGGCCCAGCCCGACCGGTATAGCTTCGCTATCGGCGGCGTGGGCAGCTCGCTGCACATGCAGACGGTCCTGCTCCGCTCCGCGCTCGGCCTGTTGGGGCCGGAGTTGCCGTTCCGCGGTACGGCACCGGCGCTGGTGGATGTCGTCGCGGGGCATGTCGACGCGATGTTTGCGCCAGTAGATGTCGCCGGCCCGCTGCTGCGCGAGGGACGGGTCCGCCCGCTCGCAGTCACCTCTGAGGGCCGGCTGCCCTCGCTGCCCAATGTTCCGTCCCTGTCCGAGGCCGTCCCGCAGGTCCGGACGGCGGCCGCCTGGTTCGGCGTGCTCGGGCCAGCGGGGATGTCCGCGTCTGTCGTCACCACGCTGAATCAGGCTGTCCGGGATGCACTCCGCACGCCCCGCATCTTCGAGCGGGTCGTGCATGCCGGCGGTGAGATCTCCGATCTCACCCCGGCGCAGTTTGGGGAGTTCCTCGCGCGCGACCTTGCACTTTGGGTCGAGACTGCCAGGATCGGCAAGGTGGAGCTTCAGTAGGCTGCTGTCCGAGCAGCAGCATGTGCCCGCCTGGTGCGGCACGCGTCATTCCTTCCGGCCTTGCTGCTCGAAGCGGAGGAGTTGTGTTTGCTGGCAGTGCGGGCCCCAAGGGGTACGACAGCGATCGCTTCTGCCAAGATCTCGCCGCTCGCGGCGTCGCGCCCTGCATACCCTCAAGCAGAAGCCGCTCGATAAATTGTCTGTGAAGTGGCAG
>DATCMG010000651.1:0-2112 GCA_036563555.1 Roseomonas sp.
GCTCCGCCTGGCGCAGCGTGTACCGGGGCAGGTAGTGCATCGGCAGCGGGCGGGGGCCGACCAGGCTCATCTCCCCCCGCAGCACGTTCAGCAATTGCGGCACCTCATCCAGCGCCGAGGCGCGGAGCAGCCGGCCGAAGCGCGTCAGCCGTGCCGAATCCGGCTCGCCGGGATGGCGGGGCGCGCGCATGGAACGGAACTTGAGCAGGGTGAAGGGCACGCCGCCCCGTCCCGCGCGCTCCTGCCGGAACACCACGCCAGGGCCGAGGGCGATCCGCACAAAAAGCGCCACCACCCCCAGCACGGGAAAGAACCCGGCCAGCAACACGGCAGCCCCGGCCACATCCAGCCATCGCTTGCCGCGGCGCGCGTAGAAGCCCTCAGCCATCCCTGCCCCCCTCAGCCCGGCGCCGTCCGCGCCTCCGCTTCCAGCCCCGCGGAGAGGGCGAGGCCCAGGGCGAACCACACCATCCGGTTGCCCATATCGGTCGAGACCATGGCGCCCAACGCCACCGGCAGGACCAGCGCGACCAGCCGCCCCGCCACCCCCGGCGGCAAGGCGCGCAGCCGCCCCGCCAGCAGTGCCGCACCACCCCCGAAGGCACCGAGCCAGAGCATGATCCCGGGCAGGCCACCCTCCACCAGCGCCTCCAGCGCATGATTGTGGGGATAAAGCCCCCGCCGCTCCCCATTCCCCGCCGCCAGGGTGAAGCCCCCGGTGCCCAGCCCCCAGGGCAGGGTTTCGCCCGCCCAGCGCAGCGCCTCGGCCCAGAGCACCGGCCGGGCGGACGCCGCGATGCCCTCCCCGGTAAAGCGCTCCAGCGTGCGTAATCCCTCGGCCCGCATCGGATCGGCCAGCAACACGGCAATCCCGAGCAGCCCCGCCCCCACAACCAGCCCAACCCAGCCGAGCGCCGCCCGCCCGCGCCCCGCCGACCAGAGATGCGCGGCCGGCGCCAGCGCCACCGCCAGCCCCAGCGCGATCAGCCCGGCCCGCCCGCCCGGCAGCAATCCCGCAACCCCAAGCATCGTCGTCAGCACCAGCCAGCCTAGCCGCCAGGCCCCGCGCGTCTCCACCGCCCGCAGCGCCGCAAGCCCCGCCGCGCAGGCAATGGCCAGCCCGGCGAGCTGGTACTGCACCCGGACCAGCTCCGGATTGGCCCCCACCGCCCCGCCCAGCACCACCTGCCCGCTCGCAAGCCCCCATGCGATCGAGGCCGCGATGAAGGGCCCGAACGCCAGGGTGGCACCCGCCAGCACCCGCCGCGCCCCGGGATCGCCTCCCACCACCAACCCCGCCAGCAGCATGGCCGGCGCCACCAGCACCACCTCCGGCAGCTTGGCCGCCAACACCTCCCGCGACGGGCTCCAGAGCGCCGCGATGACGAGCCAAAGCCAGAGCAGCCCGGAACAGGCGAGCGGTGGCGCGAGAACCGGCAACGCCCGCCACCGCGTACCGGCCGCCAGCAGCAGCAACCCGGGCACGAGGGCGGCCGCACAGAGCAGCGTAAGGTCGAAGGGCAGGTTCGCGAGCGGCGGGGCGGATTTCAGCGCGCCGGCGAACTGCATGCCTGCCGCGGGAAGGCCGGCGAGAGCGGCCAGGGTCGCCGCGCTGGGGCGGGGGATGGTCATGGCGAAGCCTTCACGCGTCCCCCGGGGCCGCCGCGCCTCACTCCTCCCGCTTCCGCGCGAAAGCCGGCCTGGGCATCCTCGCCCCGCCCCGCCGCCCCGCCGCCGCCGGCACCCCGAAGAGCAGCACGCGGCAGGCGGCCAGCAGCAGGCAGGCCACCGGCACCGCCACCCCCACCAGGACCAGCAGCAGGGGCCGGTTCGGCAGGGCGGGCCCGATCCCGACACTCGGCGCCGAGACGAGCCGCGCCGCCACCGATTCATCCGCCCGCGCGATGACGCCGGCACGCTGATGCTGTGCCAGCAGCTCGTAGATCGGGGTCCGCATGAAGATGTCGCGCTCACCGGCCAGCCGGGCCTCCAGCGCCGCCACGCGGCGGCGGGCAAGCTCGTCCAGGCTGTCGCGCACCCGCTGCTCCCCGAAGGCATGGAGGCGGGTGAGGATGTCGAGTGCCGCCGCGCGGTCCGGATGCGGCAGCGAAA
>DATCMG010000658.1:0-4299 GCA_036563555.1 Roseomonas sp.
CTGCCGTCCGCCGCCGCCAGAGGACTCCCGCAGGCGGGGCGCCACGTATTTCAGGCGCGCCATCTCCACCTGGAGCTTCGCCTCGCGGGTGTTGGCGTGGCGATAGAAAATTTCGACGATGACGCCCGTGCGGTCTAGCACCTGGGCGCCCGTGGCGCGCTCCAGGTTGCGGATCTGGCTGGGTGAGAGCTCGTGGTCAACGATCACGAACTCGGGCCTGCGGGCCGTGTCACCATCCGCCTCTGCCGTGGGTGTCGTCTCAGCCGCGCCCTCGAACCGCTGCCGTGCCTTGGACTTTGGGGGCGGCGCCATGGAGCTGACCACACCAGTGCCGCCGGTCAGCGCTGCCAGTTCCGTCAGCTTGCCACTCCCGAGCAGCGACCCGGCGCCGGTGCCCTCGCGCCGCTGTGACACCGTCTCCACCACCTCGTAGCCCAGCGTCTTCACCAGGCGTCCCAGCTCCTCGAGGCTGGCTTCGTGCGCGACGTCGTCGACCTCCGGCGTTTGAATGCCAACAAGGACGGCGAGTGGGATGGGGGGCTTGGTCTCCATGACAGCAATATAGCATGGCTCAGGCCGAAGCTCGGAACCGCACCCGCTCGGTCGAACCGGGCGCACCAGCTGCGTCGCGGCCTGGGCGACCTGCTCATCACATCCCACGCGCCTAGCGGCCCGGTATGTCCTTGACGAGCCGCACGAAGGTTCCGATGAGCCTCGGCATCTCCACCGCCTTGGCCGGCATCCGCTCCGCCGGCAAGCTCAGGCTGCCGAGGAAGCGGCCCCGCTCGGTGTAGAGTGACAGCTCCAGCCCCTCACCGACGACCTCCGGGCGGCAAACGACCTCGTCATCCCCGGCCCCGCGCCTGGCCTTGGCGACGAACTCCACGATCTCCTCGATGCCGCGAGTCTGCGCCCCGGCCTCGTCCAGGAAATCTGCGATCTCGGCGTCCACCTCTGACGGGGGAACCAGCGCCAGCGGCACGCAGCCCCCGCTCGCCTCGAAAACCGACCCGCGCCACCTGTCGAACAGAGCGGCAGCGCGAGCGTCCTCCGGCGTCTCGCCAACCTCGTCGTCGCCCGTGCCGAGCGAGAGCTCACCCTCCGCGGCGATGTCGTCCCAGACCGGGATGCCCCAGTCGATCTGCAGGCCGACCAGCACACCGAAGCCGCCCTTCGTCAGCTCGTCCGCGTCGCCCGGCGGCAAGTCGCGCGGCTCGGTTCCGGCGACCATGTCCAGAAGGACGCGCCGGAGAGCGCCGGGAGAGAGGCCTGCGAGGGTCTCCGGCGAGCGCCAGAGCGGCAGGAAGCGGACCTCGAGCGTGTTTTCCAGCACCCCGGACGCGACCAGCCCCTTCCCGATGGACGGGGCGTCTGGCAGCCTTCCCTGGGAAAGGGCCACGGGAAGGGCAACCAGCTCGGCCCATCCCGAAGGCCCGACCGCGCCGGCCTCGGCCGCCGACAGCAGCGCCCCGGCGAGCTCGTCCGCGTTCTGATCCCCATGGCGCTCGGCGGCCTTCCGGATGGCAAGGTCGAGGACGTCGTCCCGTCCGGCGGACAGGAGATCCTGGGCAAGAGCGTCGACCTCATCGCCCTCCCCCGCAACGAAGGCGGCAAGCAGCCGGTCCGCAATGGGGCCAAGTTGCTTGCCGAAGCGCGGTTTCGGGGACGGCTTAGGCGCTGGTTCGAGGCCCAGCAGCCTGAGGGCGGCGTCGCCCCTGAACAGACGGCCGCGGTCGATCCAGGCGCGACGGTTCTCCGGCGTGTTCTCCCGCCCCTGCATCCAGCGCCGGAAGGCCGCCCTGTCTGCCCGCTGCACGAAGACCTCGACCCCCTGGTCGATCATCTCGGCAGCAACGGCCGTGTTCACCGCCCGAGCGGTTTCGATGTCAGTCTCGCCGGGTCGTAGCGTGTCGAGCGTCTCGGGGTCGGGGTAGTGTGTGAGGAGCACGGACTCGAGATCCCCTGCGACGTCCCGCGCCAGCTCCGCGGCGGCTTCGACGATCTCGTCTCTCTTATCTGTCTCATGCGACATGGCGCGTGTCCTGGGATCCGGCCAGGTTATGCCTCCCGACACCCCCAGCCTCAATCGCCCGGGCGGGTGTTAGTCACGGCTCCTTGCAGCCCCGGCACCTTCGACGGCAGCGGGCCGGGCTGAACGCGGGAGGTGATGGCGGATCAATCCGCAGAAGGGCCGCTATCGAACTGACGTAAACTTGGGCCACAGTGCGCGTACAACGTCCAACCCTCCGGACACCACCAAGGCGAGCTCCGCTTGCAAGTACTGCTCGATCTCCAATTTCCTCGCGCCGTGGACCGCCTGCTCCGGGAGCAGCCGGGTCACTTCCTGGAAGCCTGGGTGTTCGAGGATGAGCCGACCAGGCGTTCGACGGAAGCGACCCTGGCGGCCGCGGGGATCGCGGCCCGGTTGCGCAGTGCGTACAAGCCCCTGCTGCACTTCTTCCTAGAGGAGGTGGAGCTGACCGGTCTGTCCGCCGCGACGATCCGCACACCGTCGCATGCCCTGGCTTCCCCCGGCCGCTTCGAGCTGGAAGCTTATCCGCTGGCGGGCCTGCTGCCGGGCGCGGCGCTGCGCTTCGAGCCCGGCTCCGACGAACTGCACTACCACGTGATCCTGGAACACGGCACGCGCCGCGCCGAGCACCTTGTGCTCGCCCCAAACCGGGAACGCTGCAATCCATTCGGCGACCCTGTACTCGCATCTTGCGGGTGGCTGCGGAGCGATCCCGCCACTATCGGCTCGCCGCTCGACACTGAGTACGAGGCGGCGTTCGCGGCTGTTATGGACTTGGTAGTGAAGGGAGAATGGCCGGCCTCGCCCCCGTTCTTTGATACCTTTGCCATCGACATAGAGACGGGCGGAATCGAGCATCGGCTCCCATATGGGGACGAGTGCGTCAGCACGCGCGAGGCACTGCACGAGGACCTGTATTTCTCAGTGTTGGAGTTCTTCCAGCACCGTGCCGGCCTGCCGCCCGGCGACCGCACGCTTCGGCTCGGCCAGGTTCTACCCGACATTCGGCGGGGCTGCGGCCCGACCCGCGTTCGGGTCGCCGCGGGCAAGTTGGATCGGCCCGCCGAGTTTCGCGACGGCGACCAGGTCCTGGACGAGGCAGTCCGGCCACTCGACCCCGCGCAGGTCGCGTCCGAGCTTGACGCCCTGGGGGGTGAGCGGTTCGACGTAGCCTCCCACCAGGGGCGGCCGGTGTTGGCGGCGCAGGTCGCGGGCAAGGGTATCGGCCTCGTCATTAGCGCGGGGCAGCACGCAAACGAGACGTCGGGCGTCGTTGGCGCCCTGCGGGCGGCTAGAGTGTTGAAGCAGCGTGGCCTCGGCTTCGCGCTGATCCCGCAGGAGAACCCGGACGGCTACGCCCTGCACCGGGCACTGCGTGCGGCCAACCCGCGCCATATGCATCACGCCGCCCGCTTCACCGCGCTCGGGGACGACCTGGCGTTTCGGACTGACGAGCCGTTCATTGAGGTGGAGGCGAGGCGGGACGCATACCGCCGGGTCGACGCCGTCCTGCACGTCAACCTGCACGGCTACCCCGCCCACGAGTGGACGCGACCCCACACCGGCTACGTGCCGCGCGACTCCCGCCAGTGGGCCATCCCGAAGGGATTCTTCTTCATCCTGAGCCACAAGGCGGGCCTGCGGGCGGAGGCGGACGCGTTCGTGCGAGCGCTGTCGGCGCAGGTGTCCCGCACCCCCGGCCTGCGCGCGTTCAACGAGGCGCAGATCTCGGTGTTCGAGGCCCATGCCGGACCGCTGGCATTTCCCGTGCACGACGCGATCGTCTGCATCGTGAAGGAGAGCCCCGGGCAGATCCCCCCGTTCATGTTGACCACAGAGTATCCGGACGAGACCATCTACGGGGACGCGTTCCGGTTCGCCCACACGGTGCAGATGGAAGCGGTAATCGAGGCCGCCAACCTTCTTGCCGAGGGCGTGCTGCCTCCGTGATCTGGCACCGGCGGCATCTGCCACCAACGGACAGTGCTGCAGGGAGGCTCCTCTGGGTTGATAGCTTCCAAGGTGCTGCGAGCCCTCGGCGTCCGCTTTCATCTACTGCGCGTTCGGAAGCGCACTGTCAGCTTCCGGTCATTTTGCCTTTTTCTCGAAGCGAAGCCACAACGGCCGCAACTCAACTGGTCTGCTCAGAAGATGGTGGGTCACCGCGCCTGGCCCGACGCGTCGCCCGCGCACGCTCCAGAGATGCCGCCCTGCGACGTTCCTCCCGCAGCACCTCGATCATCGGCTGCCACCAGCCGCGCGCGAAG
>DATCMG010000669.1:0-11131 GCA_036563555.1 Roseomonas sp.
GGTTGGTCAGCGGCGAGAGGAAGCTCGCCATGAGGTAGCCATGGGCGCAGTGGAATTCGAGCATGTCGAAGCCCACCCGCGCGCCGCGCCGCGCCGCCGCCACGAAGTCGTCCCGCACCTTGTCCATCTCCGCGCGGGTGATCTCGCGCGGCACCTGGCTGTTCGGGAAATAGGGCCGGGCGCTCGCCGAAACGATGGGCCAGGCGCCTTCCGGCAGGGGCTGGTCCATTCCCTCCCACATCAGCTTCGTGGCCCCCTTCTGCCCGGCATGGCCAAGCTGGAGGGCGATGCGGCTGCCGCCATGGGCATGGACGAAATCCACGATCCGCTTCCATGCGGCTTCCTGCGCGTCGTTCCAAAGTCCGGTGCAGCCTTGCGTGATGCGCGCTTCCGGGGAGACACAGGTCATCTCCGTGAAAATCAGCCCGGCGCCACCCGTCGCGCGGGCGCCGTAATGCATGAGGTGCCAGTCATCCGGCATGCCGTCCGCCGCCGAATACTGGCACATGGGCGAGACGACGACGCGGTTCGCCAGCGTCATTCCACGAAGCCGGAAAGGCTGGAACATCGGCGGCGCGCCCTTCACCGCGGGCAGGCCCTGGGCCTTCACCTCGCTCTCGAACAGCGCCCGCGATTCCTCCACAAATTCCGGCGCGCGCAGGGCCAGGTTGTCCCAGGTGATGGCCTTGGACCGCGTCATCACGCCAAAGGCGAAGCGCGTGGCGGGCATGTGCCAGAAGCGGTCCACATGCTCGAACCAGACCAGTGACACATCGGCCGCGTGCTGGATCTTCTCCACATCCTCGCGCCGGCCGGATTCGAAACGCGCCAGCGCCTCCTCCACCGCGCCTCCCTGCATGAAGGCGCCGTGGAGCGCGATCGCATCCTCCATCGCCAGCTTGGTGCCGGAACCGATGGAGAAATGCGCCGTCGCCTTGGCATCGCCCAGCAGAACGACATTGCCCTTGGACCAGCGGACGCAGCGCATCATCGGGAACTGGCGCCAGAGGCTGCGATTGGTGATCAGCCTGTGACCCTGCAACTCCTCGGCGAAGACCTCCTCCAAAAAGGCGGCACTCTGCGCCTCGTCCATGGCGCCCAGGCCGGCACGCTCGAAGGTCTCGGGATCGGTCTCCAGCACCCAGGTACTGGCATTCGCCTCATACTGGTAGCAATGGGCGATGAAGATGCCCTCGGGGCGCTCCTTGAAGAAGAAGGTGAAGGCATCGAAGGGCCGCGTGCTGCCCATCCAGGCGAAGCGGTTGGGCCGCAGGTCCAGCTTCGGGGCGAAATGCTCCAGGTCGCGCTGGCGGACGGCGCTGTTGATGCCGTCCGAGGCCACGATCAGGTCGGCCTCGGGGAAGTCCTCCGGTACCGCCTCGCGCCCGAACTCCAGCTCCACGCCCAGCTCACGCGCGCGGTCCTGCAGCAGCATCAGCAGCGTGCGGCGCGAGCAGCCGCAAAAGCCATTGCCGCCGATGCGGTGGACGGCGCCCTTCGCGTGGATCTCGATATCGTCCCAATAGGCGAAGGCGTCGGTGATCGCCTCGTAGGAGGGGCGGTCGGCCTCCTCGAAGGTTTCCAGCGTCTGGTCGCTGAACACCACGCCGAAGCCGAAGGTGTCGTCGGGGCGGTTGCGCTCCACCACCGTCACCCGCGCCTCGGGTCGGTCGCGCTTCATCAGGATGGCAAAATAAAGCCCGGCAGGCCCGCCGCCGATGACCGCGATCCGCATGGGAAGCCTCCTGGATGCCCGAACCGGAAATAGTTTAGGCTTCAAGCTTCGGCCGGTTCAACAGGCTTGCGGCGACGAACCGAAACACTTTAGGCTTCAAGGATCATGGACGGCATCGGGTGACCGGCATCAGATGATTGAAACCGGGGGGCGGCACGCGATCGTGACGGGAGGCGGGTCCGGCATCGGCCTGGCCGTCGCTGCCGCGCTCACCGGAGCCGGGGCGCGGGTCACGGTGGTCGGCCGGCGGGAAGGCCCGCTGCGCGCCGCCGTGAAGGCCGGCCAGGCCAGCGGCTTCGAAATCGCCGATGTCACGGCGGAGGGAGCCTTTGCCGCCGCCCTCGCCCGCTGCGGCCATCCCGCCATCCTCGTCAACGCCGCCGGCGCCGCCGAGAGCGCCCCGTTCCTGAAGACCGGCGACGAGCTCTGGGAACGCATGCTCCGCGTAAACCTGCTGGGCGCCGCCTCCACCACCCGCGCCGTCCTTCCCGCCATGCTGGAGGCGGGCTGGGGCCGGGTGGTGAACATTGCCTCCACCGCCGCCCTGCGCGGATACCCCTATGTCACGGCTTATACGGCCGCCAAGCACGGGCTGCTCGGCCTCACCCGCGCACTGGCGCTGGAGGTGGCGGCCAAGGGGATCACCGTGAACGCCGTCTGCCCCGGCTTCACCGAGACAGAGATCGTGGCCGAGAGCGTCGCCCGCATCATGGCCAAGACCGGCCGCTCCGAGGCCGAGGCGCGGGCCGAGCTTGCCCGCCACAACCCCCAGGGCCGGCTGGTGCAGCCGGAGGAAGTGGCCGCCGCGGTCCTTTTCCTCTGTGGGGATGGTGCCAGCGCCGTGAACGGCCGCGCCATCGCCGTGGATGGGGGCGAGGTGCCGTGAGCCCCGACAGCCATGTCGATGCCGAGACGGCGCTCGACCACGCCCCTGCCGGGCACAAGGACGACCTTCGCCTCTGGCTGCGGCTGCTTTCCTGCGCCCGCCTCATCGAGGCCGAGATCCGCCGGCGCCTCCGCCTCCGCTTCGACACCACCCTCCCCCGCTTCGACTTCCTCGCGCAGCTTGAGCGCGCGGCGGACGGCCTCACCCCTGGCGAGATCAGCCGGCGCATGATGGTCACCGGCGGCAATGTCACCGGCCTCGCCACAAGGCTGGAAGAGGAAGGGCTGATCGAGCGCCGCGCCGTGCGGGAGGACCGCCGCGCCGTGACGCTGCGCCTGACCCCGCAAGGCCGCCGCGAATTCGCCCGTCAGAGCGCGGCGCATGAGGATTGGGTGGCGGAGCTTCTCGGCGGGTTGTCCGCCACGGATCGCGCATCACTGCTGCGCCTGCTGGACCGCACGCGGCGCGGCGTGCGCACGGCCATTTCGGAGGGCGAAGCATGAGCCTCAGCGAATTCCAGGCACGGCATGTGCGCCTGATGGTGGAGGGCAAGGTCGCCTCCATCCTGCTGGACCGTCCGGAACGGAAGAACCCGCTGACCTTCGAATCCTATGCCGAGCTGGTCGCGATCTTCCGCGCCGCCGTGCAGGATGATTCGGTGGGCGCCTTCGTCATCTCCGGCTCGGGCGGGAATTTCTGCTCGGGCGGGGACGTGCATGGGATCATCGGCCCGCTGCTTGATCGCGACACCAAAGGCCTGATGCAATTCACCGCCATGACGGGCGATCTGGTGAAGGCCATGCGCGCCTGCCCGCAACCCATCCTGTCGGCGGTGGATGGCATCGCGGCCGGGGCCGGGGCCATCATCGCCATGGCCTCGGACCTCCGTATCGCGACACCTCGCGCAAAGGTCGCCTTCCTCTTCAACCGCGTGGGTCTGGCGGGTTGCGACATGGGTGCCTGCGCCATGCTGCCCCGCATCATCGGCCAGGGCCGTGCCTCCGAGCTTCTCTATACCGGCCGCTCCATGTCCGCGCAGGAAGGGCTGGATTGGGGCTTCTTCTCCCGCACCGTGGAGCCGGACGTGCTGATGGAGGCCGCCGCCGATCTCGCCCGCCAGATCACGGAGGGGCCGGGCTTCGCCAATGCCATGACGAAGCGGATGCTCGCCATGGAATGGGCCATGTCGATCGAACAGGCCATTGAGGCCGAGGCCGTCGCCCAGGCGCTCTGCATGACCACCAAGGATTTCCGCCGCGCCTATGAGGCCTTCGCCGCCAAGCGCCGCCCGGTCTTCGAGGGCAACTGATGGCCGACCGCGACTTCCTCTCCTGGCCTTTCCTGGAGCCGCGCCACCGCGATTGGGCGGATGAGGTGGAGGCCTGGGCCGCCGCGAATGCCGGGCGCCTGTCCGAAGGCGACACGGACGCAGCCGTGCGGAACCTCACCCGCGCCATGGGTGAGGCGGGCCTGCTCCGGGTCGCCGTGCCGGAAGATGGCAGGCTGGATGTCCGCAGCCTCTGCATCGCCCGTGACATCCTGGCCCGCCATTCCGGCCTCGCGGACTTCGCCTTCGCCATGGCGGGCCTCGGCACGGGCTCGGTAACCCTGTTCGGCGATGCCGGGCTGAAGGAGGCCGTCCTCCCCGCCGCCCGCGCCGGCACGTCCCTGGCCGCCTTCGCGCTCAGTGAGCCCGAAGCTGGCTCGGATGTCGCCGCCCTCGCCACCACGGCAACGCGCGACGGCAACGCCCATTGGCGCCTGGACGGCAGCAAGACCTGGATCAGCAATGGCGGAATCGCCGGCACCTATGTCGTCTTCGCCAGGACCGGCGAGGCGCCCGGCGCGAAGGGCCTCACCGCCTTCCTCGTCCCCGCCGGCACTCCCGGCCTGACCATCGCGGAACGCATCGAGGTCTCCGCCCCGCACCCCCTCGCCTCGCTCCGCTTCGACACGATGCGCATCCCTGACACCAACCGCCTGGGCAAGCCGGGCGACGGCTTCAAGGTGGCCATGGCGACGCTGGATGTCTTCCGCTCCACCGTCGGCGCAGCAGCCCTCGGCTTTGCCCGCCACGCGCTGGATCTCACGGTGGAACGCGCCGCCAGCCGCCACCTCTTCGGCGGCCCCCTCTTCGACCAGCAGATGACCCAGGCCGCGATCGCCGAGAGCGCCATGGATGTGGAGACCTCCGCCCTCCTCGTCTACCGCGCCGCCTGGCTCAAGGATTCCGGCGCCCCCCGCGTCTCGCGCGAAGCATCGATGGCCAAGCTCCACGCGACGGAGGCCGCGCAGCGCGTGGCCGATCGCTGCGTGCAGATCCACGGGGGGCACGGCGTCGTCCGCGACCACCCCGCCGAAAAACTCTACCGGGAGGTTCGCGCGCTGCGTGTCTATGAGGGCGCCAGCGAGGTGCAGCGGATCATCATCGCCCGTGCCGAGCGCGCGCGGGCCGAAGGGGTGGCATGATGCATATCAGCAGCAAGGGGGCGGACTGGTCCGGCGCCACGCCGGATTTCGCGCCCAGCGCGCATGTCGACACATTCCCGCGCGACAACCTGCCGCCGCGCGACCAGTGGCCCGAACTGCTCTTCGACCTTGAGGATTACCGCTACCCCACGCGCCTGAACTGCGCCGTGGAACTGCTGGACCGCAATGTCGAGAACGGCCGCGGCGACCACCCCGCCATCATCACCCCCGAGGAAAGCCTCACCTACCGGCAGCTTCAGGACCGGGTGGACCGCATCTGCAACGTGCTGACGCGCGATCTCGGCATGGTGCCGGGCAACCGCGTCATGCTCCGCAGCGCCAACAACGCCTGGATGACGGCCACCTATCTTGCCGTGCTCAAGGCCGGCGGCGTCGTTGTCGCCACCATGCCGCTGCTCCGCGCCAAGGAGCTGGGGCAGATGCTGGAAAAGGCCCGCATCACCCACGCCCTCTGCGACGTGAAGCTGCGGGACGAGATGGAGGCCGCGGCCGGCCAGGCGGCGCATCTGGAGCACCTCCTCTACTGGGGCAATGGCGACCTCGAATCCCGCTGCGCCGCGCAGCCCGAGGGCTTCACCGCCTGCGATACCGCGGCCGACGATGTCTGCCTGATCGGCTTCACCTCCGGCACCACGGGCCTGCCCAAGGGCACGATGCATTTCCACCGGGACATGCTGGCCATCTGCGACGGCTATTCCCGCCATGTGCTGCGCCCCACCCCGGATGACCGCTTCATCGGCTCCGCGCCGCTCGCCTTCACCTTCGGCCTGGGCGGCCTCGTGCTCTTCCCCTTCCGCATCGGCGCGACCGGCATCCTGCTGGAGCGCGCGGGCCCGGACGAATTGCTGCCCGCCATCGAGCAATACCGCGCGACCATCTGCTTCACCGCGCCAACGGCCTATCGCGTGATGGCCCAGAAGGTGGGCGAGTTCGACATCTCATCCCTCCGCAAATGCGTCTCGGCCGGCGAAACCCTGCCGAGAGCCATTTTTGACGCCTGGGAGAAAGCCACGGGCCTGCGCCTGATGGATGGCATCGGCGGCACGGAGATGCTGCACATCTTCGTCGCCGCGCCGGAGGAATCGCTTCGCCCGGGCTGCACCGGCATCCCGGTGCCGGGGTACCAGGCGAGGGTGATGGACCATGACGGCAACGAGGTCCCGCGCGGCACGCCGGGCTGGCTCGCCATTCGCGGCCCGATCGGCTGCCGCTACCTCGCCGATCCACGCCAGGCGGATTACGTCCGCCACGGCTGGAACGTCACCGGCGACGTCTACATTCAGGATGAGGACGGCTATTTCCGCTATCAGGGCCGTGGCGACGACATGATCGTGGCCGCCGGCTACAACATCGCGGGGCCGGAGGTGGAAGGCGCGCTCCTGACCCATCCCGCCGTGCGCGAATGCGGCGTCATCGGCGCGCCGGACGGCAAGGGTGGGATGCTGGTGAAGGCCTATGTCGCCCTCAAATCCGATTACATGGCCAGCGAGGCGCTGGTGAAGGCGCTGCAGGACCACGTGAAGGCCGAGATCGCGCCCTACAAGTATCCGCGCGTGATCGAGTTCCTCGAAGCCCTGCCCCGCACGGAATCAGGAAAGCTCCAGCGCTTCGCCCTGCGCAAGATGGCCACGGGATGACGCGCCCCAGTCCCATTCCCGCCTCGGCCCTCCCCGCCGCCGCCTTCCGCATGGCGACGCGGGTGCGCTTCGGAGATTGCGACCCGGCGGGGATCGTTTTCTTCCCCAACTGGTTCGTGCTGGCGAATGCCGCGATCGAGGATCTTTTCCGACTGCGCCTCGGCATCGACTTCCATGCGATGCATGAGGAACGCGGCATCGGCACCGGCTTCGTGCATGCCGCCGCCACCTTCATGCGCCCCGGCGTGATGGGAGACGAGGTGATGCTGACGCCTCTCATCCGCCGGGTTGGCGGCGCGTCCTACGCGCTCGACCTGCACATCCATCGCGGCGAGGAGGAATTGGCCCGGCTCGACCTCGTCACCGCCACCACCAACCTCGCCAGCCGCACCAGCGTGCCGGTGCCCGCCGATCTGCGCGCTGCGCTCCTACGCTACCAATCGGAATGCGGCTCTCGGGAAGGCCAGGAGAATCCCGCATGAGCGGCAAGCTCGACATCCTCCAGCCCCTCGGCTGGCCCGCCCCCAAGGGCTATTCCAACGGCATGGCCGGGCGCGGCCGCGTCGTGCTGGTCGGCGGCCAGATCGGCTGGGACGAGCAGGGCCGCTTCGCCCAGGGCTTCGTCGCCCAGACGGAGCAGGCGCTGCGCAACATCCTCGCCGTGCTGGCCGAGGCCGGCGCCGGGCCGGAGCATATTGGCCGCCTCACCTGGTATGTGGTGGATATGGACGAGTATCGCGCCTGCCTTCCGGAACTCGGCCGCGCCTACCGCGCCGTGATGGGCCGCAACTTCCCGGCCATGGCGCTGGTGGGGGTGGTGGCGCTCGCCGAGGGCGAGGCCCGGCTGGAAATCGAGGCGACCGCCATCCTGCCGGACTGATCCGGCAGCAATTCCCGCTCGGCGGCTCGGGAACAGACCACCCGCCCATTGCTAAGCGGGTTCCGCACGGTCGGCTCACCGCAATGCGGGCATTCGCGGATCGTCTCCATGCGGGTCGCTTCCTCTGGCGGCATCGATCTGGGGCCGAACAGGGCAAGCGGGCGGCAGGCTCGCCTGGAAGTGGGACGCAGGTGCCGGTCTGCCATTTTCCCCCGGCCCGGACTCGGAAGGTTGCGCCCGGAAGGCCGAAACGGCCTGCCCCCGCCTTGAACGGGGCGGCCCCCGGTGCGAATGTCCGGCCCGCCGCCAGGGGGCACCCCCGGCCCAAGCTTTCGTCCGGCGGGAACCGCCCGCCTCTCAGTATACGAGGATCGGAATGGCCAAGATCAAGGTGAAGACCCCAGTCGTCGAGATGGACGGGGATGAGATGACCCGGATCATCTGGGGCTTCATCAAGGAGAAGCTGATCCTCCCCTATCTCGACATCGACCTGAAGTACTACGACCTCGGCGTCGAGTACCGCGACCAGACCGACGACCAGGTGACGGTCGATGCCGCCAATGCCACCAAGCAGTATGGCGTCGGCATCAAGTGCGCGACCATCACCCCGGATGAGGCGCGGGTGAAGGAATTCAACCTGAAGAAGATGTGGAAGTCCCCCAACGGGACCATCCGCAACATCCTCGACGGCACGATCTTCCGCGAGCCGATCATCTGCCAGAACGTGCCGCGCCTGGTGCCGCACTGGTCCAAGCCGATCGTCGTCGGCCGCCACGCCTATGGCGACATCTACCGCGCGGTCGAGATGAAGGTTCCCGGCGCCGGCACGGTGAAGATGGTCTACACGCCCGAGGGCGGCCAGCCGCAGGAAATCGGCGAGTTCCCCTTCAAGGCCGCCGGCGCTGCCATGATGCAGCACAACCTGAACGCCTCGATCGAAGGCTTCGCGCGCGCCAGCTTCAATTACGGCCTGGCCCGCAACTTCTCCGTCTACTTCAGCCACAAGAACACGATCCTCAAGGCCTATGACGGCAACTTCAAGGACATCTTCCGCGGCATCTACGACGCCGAGTTCAAGGCGGAGTTCGAGAAGCGCGGCCTGACCTATGAGGACCGCCTGATCGACGACATGGTCGCCTCCGCCCTGAAGTGGGAAGGCGGCTATATCTGGGCCTGCAAGAACTACGATGGCGACGTGCAGTCCGACATCGTGGCGCAGGGCTTCGGCAGCCTCGGCCTGATGACCTCCGTGCTGCTCTCCCCGGACGGCAACACGGTGGAATCCGAGGCGGCGCATGGCACCGTCACGCGCCACTACCGCGAGCACCAGAAGGGCCGCGAGACCAGCACGAACCCGATCGCCTCGATCTTCGCCTGGACGCGCGGCCTGGCCTATCGCGGCAAGTTCGACAACACGCCTGACGTGGTGGACTTCGCCAACGCGCTCGAGAAGGTCTGCGTCGAGACGGTCGAGGCCGGCCACATGACGAAGGATCTCGCCATCCTGATCGGCAAGGACCAGCCCTGGCTCAACACCCAGGCCTTCCTCGCCAAGCTGGATGAGAACCTGCAGAAGGCCCGCGGCTGAAGCCACGCCGCCCCGGGCGGCCAAGGCCGCCGCCCCGGCAGGCGGCCGAGGCCGCCGCCTGCGGCAGGCGAATTGCTAGTCTCGGAAGGGGCGGGAGCCGGAAGGCCCCGCCCCTTCCTCGTTCGCGGACCGACCATGCCAAGCTTCCTGACGCCGCTCGACATCCTGGCCCTCGCGGTCTTCTTCCTGTGCTGGGCGGGCTATGCCGCGGTGGTGGACCGCGTGCCCTCGATCCGCCGGCGCAGCGTCATCCACGCGATGGACGAGCACCGCCGCCGCTGGCTGGTCGCATTGCTGCCGAAGGAAAACCGGGTGGCAGATGTCGCCATCGTCGGCAACCTCATGGCCTCCACCTCCTTCCTCGCCAATACCTGCATCTTCATCATCGGCGGTGCGATGGCCCTGCTCGCCTCGCCCGAAACCGGCCGCCGCGTGCTCGGCGCCATGCCCTTCGCCGAGACGCCCATGACCGATGGCGGCTGGGAAGCGCGCATCCTCCTCATCCTGATCATCTTCGTCCGCGCCTTCTTCGAGCTGACCTGGGCGCTGCGCCAGTTCAACTACGGCTCCATCCTCATCGGCGGTCTTGGCCGCACCCAGTCCGCCATCCCTGCCGCGGAGATCGCGGCCCAGGTCGTCAACCGCGCCGCCCGCCATTTCAACACGGGGCTGCGGGCCTATTACTTCGGCCTGGCGGTCCTGGCCTGGATGGTCCACCCGGTCGCCTTCATCCTCGCCTCTCTCTGGGTGGTGTCGGAACTGCACCGGCGGGAGTTCCGCTCCGCCGTCCAGGCAGCACTGGCCGCGGACTGAGCGATACGTTTCGCTCTCGCCTCACGTCCGGTGCCGGGGCAAAATGCCGATGTGAATGGCAGCATCGCGAATGGCCCCGCCTCCCCTGATCGCGCCGCCCTGCAGCGGGAGCGCTCGATCATGCTCGCCTGCCTGCTCGACCTGGCGATCCTCGGCCCCTACATCACCATCGGCCTGCTCGCGAACTCCCTCACCTCCGTCGCCGAGGCCCTGCGCGGAACGCTCATGGTGGGACTGGAGATCATTCTCTGGGTGATGCTGCGCCGGATTCACCGCGGGCAGATCACGGAATACGATTATGGCGTGGGAAAGCTGGAACAGTTCGCCAATCTCGGCATCGGGCTGGCAATGGGCGGGTGCGGCATCTGGCTTCTCTTTGCCGCCATAGGCCGCTGGTGGTCGCCGCCCGAGCAGGCCGGCTATGGCCTGGCCCTGGCGAGCCTTGTTGCCTTCGCCAACCTGATCCTGAACGCCGTCTCCCTGCGCGCCCTCTGGCTGGCGGGGCGGGACGGCACCTCGGCGATCATGACGGTGCAGATCCGCAGCCGCGCCGTGAAGCTGCTCTCCTCCGCCATCGTGGCCGCCGCCATTGCGACCAACGCGGCCGCTGAACTCATAGGCGGCCCGCGCTGGATCGGGCCACTGGCCGAGGCGCTCGGCGCCGGCTTCGTCGGGCTGGTCATGATCCAGCTCGCGGTCTCCCTCTGGCGGGAGTCCGTGCCCCATCTACTGGACCGCAGCCTGGACGAAGCGCGCCAGGCCTCGATCAACCGCGCCCTCGCCGGGCACTTCATGGATTACGACGCGCTGCTGGGCGTGAAATCCCGCATCGCCGGGAATCAGGCGCAGGTGGACATCGCCCTGGGCTTCGCGCCGGAACGCCGAATTGGGGAGATCCAGCGCGTGGCCGACGCGGTCGCGGCCGATATCCTGGAACTGATCCCGGGCTCCGTCGTCACCGTCACCCCCGTCGCCACCCCTGGCTGATTCGGCGCGTTCTTCCTGCCCGTGGGCGTCAAGGCCGCGAGACAAGGAGGAACGCATGACCAAGCTGGTGCTCGGATGGCTCCTGCCCCCGGAGGAGCGCGAACCGCTCCTGGCC
>DATCMG010000672.1:0-4202 GCA_036563555.1 Roseomonas sp.
ATCTTTCCGTGCGGAATGGCGATGGCAGCACCAGCAGCCACCATCTCGACATCTCGGGGGCCCTGGAGGACGCAATCTCGAAGGGCACGGCGTCCTTCTGGCTGCAGGGGGCGGAAGCGACCCAGGCGCGGGTGGACGTGCCGGTCACGGGGTCGCTGCATGTCGTGGCCGACATCACGGCCTATGCCGATGGAACGATCCGCGCGACCCTCGGCTTCGACAACGACCTCGCCATGGGCAGCTCGGGTAGCGCCATCCGCTACGCCGCCACGGTCACCGAGAATGGCCGCACCGTTCTGGACCACGCGGAGCAGACCCAGTTCCAGTACCAGAACTGGCGCGCCACCCTGCATGAGGGCGAGACGCCCGCGGTAAATCTGCGGCACGACATCGCTTATCTCCAGGCGACGGGCGCGATCCCCGATTTCGACTTCTCGGGCGGCGTCAGCAACGAGTTCCGCGCCGGGATCCAGGACGTCATGAATGCGGGGGGCTGGGACGCGCCCTTCGCGCCGAACGGCATCGCGCAATACATGCCCAACACCGGCGGGCGTGCGGATATCGGCGTGACCACCCAGGCGAACTGGGCCTGGCTCGCGACCCAGGACGCCGATGCGGCGAAATTCGCCCTCGGCCAGGCCGATGCCGCCGCCGGCATCCCTTGGCACTTCCGCGACGTGACGACCGGCCGCTGGGTCGATACCGACACCCACCCGCAGCTCTGGACGGATGGGCGCGGGGGACCGGACTCCCACACCACCGGGCTGACCCAGCAGGTGGATGAATCCAACAATGGCTGGACCACCGATGCCGCGCACCAGCCCGATCTTTCGACCATTCCCTATCTCCTCACCGGGGGGCGCCATTACCTCGACGAGATGAACGCCCAGGCCGCGTTCGACATCGTCTCCTC
This sequence comes from Roseomonas sp., assembly GCA_036563555.1. Taxonomy (GTDB): domain Bacteria; phylum Pseudomonadota; class Alphaproteobacteria; order Acetobacterales; family Acetobacteraceae; genus Roseomonas. The sequence continues at coordinate 914 of DATCMG010000672.1, forward strand.
CTGGCCCCATCCGCGGGGCGGCAGCGAGGACATCCTGCTGCCGAGCAACGAGATCCGCGGAACGGCCTGGAGCCTGCGCGGGATCGGCCAGGCTGCCGCCCTCAACCCCGATGGTTCCGCCGAGAAGGCGTATTTCCAGGAGGCGGTGGACGCGAACTGGGCCTGGCTCGTGCAGCAGCTTCCGGATTGGACGCGGAAGCAGGGCGAAGCCTATGGCCGCCTGGCGGACAGCTATGGCGAGCACACCTTCGGCGGCAGCGTCATGGCGCCCTGGCAGGAGGATTTCCTCTCCATCCAGGCGTCGCAGGCCGCGCTGCGCGGCAATGCCGATGCGCGCAGCTTCCTGGAGTGGAAGGCGAACTGGACCATCGGCCGCTTCCTGCACGAGGCGGAGGGCTTCAACCCGCGCGACGGAATTGCCTACAGCGTCGTGCTGCGCGATTCGTCGGGCAAGCTGCTGACCGGCTGGGGCGAGATCGGCGACGCGATGGTCGCCTCCGGAACCTCGAACGGGAATGGCTGGTCCTGGAGCGACGGCTATTACGGGCAGGTGGCCGCGGCGGCGGTGGCCGGCGTCGTCTCCGTCACGGCCTCGATGGAATCGGAGCGGGCCTATGGCTGGCTGATGTCCAGCGGCGCGCCCTTCGTCGATGGCGGGACGGACTCGCAGTTCGACATGGCGCCGCGCCTGTCCGATGGCACGCTGCTGACCAATGACAGGATCACCATCTCCCGGGATAGCGGTGATTCGGTGCTGACGGGCACCGACGGAAGCGAGATGATTCATGCCGGCGCCGGGAATGACCTCGTGATCGGCCTGGGCGGCAAGGACCTCCTCTTCGCGGGTGATGGCCATGACACGCTGATCGGCGGGACGGGCAATGACGACCTGTTCGGCGGAACGGGCAGCGCGACCCTGTTCGGCGGGACCGGCAACAACCGTTTTGACGGCGGAAGCGGCGCCGACACTTTCGTCTTCCGCCTGGGCGACACGGCGCGTGACACGGTGACGCATTTCACGCCGGGCACGGATAGCATTCGCCTGGTGGATGCGACGGGCGCGGACATCGGGGATTCCGAGGCGCAGGCAATCCTCGCCGGTGCCACCCAGGACGCGGCGGGCCATGTCGTGCTGCATCTCTCCGCGCAGCAGCAGGTGACCGTCCTGGATGTTCCGCGGGGCAGGATCACGATCGCCACCGGGCCGCAGCTCGACCTCTCGAAGGATGGCGGCGCGGAGGCCACGCCGGGTTCCGGCATCGGCATTGATATCGGCGTCGACGCCGGCAAGGACGACGGAATCGGCATTGGCATCGGCGTCGATATCGGCAAGGGCGACGGCATCGGGATTGGCGTCGATGTTGGCGCCGGCAAGGATGATGGAACCGATATCGGTGTCGATGCCGGCACGGGCACCGATACCGGCAGCGTTCCTGGGACGGGCAGCGGCACTGGCGCTGATGCTGGCAAAGGCAGCGGCAACGGCGTTGGAAGCGGCACCGGTGCCGGCACTGGCGGCGTCCCTGCTACCGGCAGTGGCGCTGGCGCTGGCGCTGGCGCTGGCGCTGGCGCTGGCATGGACATCGGGAACGGCAACGGCAACGGCAACGGCGCCGACAAGGACGCCGATGTCGGCATCGATACCAGCCATGGCCGCATCAACGGCACGGCCGGGAACGACACGCTCGACGGCGCGTCCGGAAAGGGTGATGCGGAATACCTGCTCGGTGGGCGGGGCGACGACTTCTACCGCGTGGACAGCGCGGGGGACGTGGTCATCGAGAAGGCCGGTCAGGGCAGCGATACGATGGTCGCGCTGGTTCCGGATGGCCAGGTCAGGCTTGCCGCGAATGTCGAGAACCTCGTGCTGTCCGGCACCACGCGCGCCGGCATCGGCAATGGGCTGGACAATGTGCTCTCGGCCGGCAACGACCCGGGCAGCCAGTTCCTGGATGGCGCGGGTGGGGACGACAGGCTGATCGCGGGCCTCGGCCCCGACGTGCTGACCGGCGGGACGGGTGCGGATCTGTTCATCTTCACCGCCGGCCTGGGCGGCGGCCGGGTGACGGATTTCACCTCCGGCGAGGACACGCTGATGATGACGGGATCGGGCCTGCGCAGCCTTGCCGATCTTCGCGACGCCTCGACCGAGACGGATGCCGGCACCTTCATCCACCTCGGCACCGGCGATACGATCGAGCTGGCCGGTGTGACGCTAGACAGCCTTCACGCCAGCGACTTCATCTGGTGATGGCAACTCCCCGGGCAGGGGCGCCACCCGGCCGTCAGGCCGGCGTGGCACCCTTCCCGGGCGAGGCGGCGCGGTCCAGCAGCTCGGCGAAGGCGGCGAACATCGTTTCCTCGTCGTAGTGCCGCTCGGCGCGGGCCCGGTTGGCACCTCCCAGCCGGACCCGCAGATCGGCGTCGCGCAGCAGCGGCCGCAAGGCGGCTGCCAGCGCGGCGTCCCCTTCCCTGCCCGGCATGGGCGGGGCGAGATAGGGCAAGCCCTCCGTGCCGAGCATGGCGCGCAGGTCGCCCACATCCGTGGATGCGACCGGCAGCCCGGTGGCCATCGCCTCAAGCACGGAGAAGGGCATCTGCTCGGTGTCGGAGGACAGCGCGAAGACATCCATCGCGCGATAGGCGGCGGCCGGGTCGGGCACCGCGCCGAGGAAGCGCACGCAATCCGTGATCCCGAGTTCCGCGGTCAGCTTCTCCAGATGCGGCCGCTCCTCACCATCGCCGAGGACGGCGAGGCGCAGGGGCACGTCCCCCTGCCGCAGCAGGGCGACGGCACGCAGCAGGCGCCCGATGTTCTTCTCCGCCCGCAGCGCCGCGACGGTGCCGATCAGCGGCCCCTCCCCCGGCACGGCGAGGTCCTGCACCGGCCCGGTCGGGCAGAAACGGCGCAGGTTCAGGCCGTTGGGGATGTGGCGCAGGTTCCGGGCGGGCAGGCGCCAGAGATCCGTCGCGGCACGGAGCAGCAGCTCGGATGGCAGGATCACCGTGCTCCGCCGCAGCACCAGCCGGCGCGCCAGCACGCGGCGCGGCTTCTGGCCGGCGCTCTCGTCGGGGCCGAAGCCGTCCTCGGTGTGCAGATGGGGGATGCCCGGCGGCAGGAGGCCGGCCACGGCCCATTCGATGCTGCCCCAGTTGCTGGTCACCAGCGCGTCGGGGCGCAACCGCCGCAACAGGGAATAGATGCGCGGCAGGTTGCGCCGGGCATCGTTCGGCCGCGCGGGGGACGGCACCAGTTCCAGCGGCACATCGGGGCCGAGGCGAGCCGCGA
>DATCMG010000314.1:0-4760 GCA_036563555.1 Roseomonas sp.
CGCGTCCCAGTCGTCGAGATCGGCGGACTGGGCCGGCTCCAGCCCGCGCGCGAGGCCGGCATTGTTCACCAGCACATCCACCCCGGCCCATTCGGCCGGCAGTTCCTCGACAGCCTTCCCGACGGCGGCGCGGTCGCGCACATCGAGCACCACGGGCAGTATCTTGTCCGCCCCCAGCTCCTCGCGCAGCGCCTCCAGCCGCTCCGCGCGGCGCCCGGCGGCGATGATCCGCACGCCGTCCTGCGCGAAGCGTCGCGCGATCGCCAGGCCGAAGCCCGAGGTCGCGCCGGTGACGAGGACGATCATGCCGCCGCCCCTTCGTTCAGGACACGCCAGAGCTTCAGCGGGGTCGCGGGCATGTCCACATGCGTCACGCCGCGCTCCGCCAGCGCATCCACCACCGCATTCATCACGGAGGGCAACGCCCCGGCGCAGCCCGCCTCGCCGCAGCCCTTGGCACCAATCGCATTGGTGCGCGCCGGCACCGGATGGCTCGCGAAGCCGAGGAAGGGCGCGTGCCCCGCACGCGGCAGGCCGTAATCCATATAGGAACCGCTGAGGAGCTGGCCTTCCTCGTCATAGGCCGTCTGCTCCGTCAGCGCCTGGCCGATGCCCTGCACGATGCCGCCATGGGCCTGGCCAGCCACCAGCATCGGATTCACCAGCACGCCGAAGTCGTTGACGGTGACATAGCGGACCACCGCCGTCTCGCCCGTCTCCTCGTCGATCTCCACTTCCGCGATGTGGCAACCATTGGGGAAGGCGGAATCCTCATACTGGTCGGTGTGTGAGACATCCAGCGTGCGCGGCAGGTCCTCCGGCAGGCCCGGCATGTCACGCAACCGCGCCGCCAGTTCCAGGATGCCGATGCCCCGGTCGGTCCCCGCGATGGCGAAGCGGCCATCTGAAAACTCGATGTCCTCGGCGGCCGCTTCCAGCACATGCCCGGCCAGCTTCTTCCCCTTCTCGATCACCAGCGCGCTGGCGGAGGAGAGCGCCGTGCCGCTCGCCATTATGGAGCGCGAGCCGCCCGTGCCGCCGCCCGCGATCAGCAGGTCGCTGTCGCCCTGCACCAGCCGGATGCGCTCGAAGGGAATGCCCAGCCGGTCCACCAGCACCTGCGCGAAGGGCGAGGCATGGCCTTGCCCGTAATCCAGCGTGCCCGTGATGATCGTGACGCCGCCATCCCCGTCGAAGCGGATGCCGCCCATCTCCTTGGAAGGCGGCGCCGTCACTTCGAGGTAATGGCCGATCCCGATGCCGCGCAGCTTGCCGCGCGCGCGGCTCTCGGCACGCCGCGCCGGGAAGCCGTCCCAGTCGGCCGCCGCCAGCGCCTCCTCCAGGATCGCGGGGAAGTCGCCGCTGTCGTAATGCATGCCGGACGGCGCGTCATAGGGGATCTGGTCCGGGCGGATGTGGTTGCGCCGGCGCAGCTCCACGCGGTCGATCCCCATCTCCCGCGCGGCGGTGTCCACCAGCCGCTCCATGTAATAATTGCCCTCGGGCCGCCCCGCGCCGCGATAGGCGCCGACCGGCGTGGTGTTGGTGAAGACGCAACGCGTCGAAACCTCCACCAGCGGCGTGCGGTACACGCCGATCACGTTCTTAACCGTATTGCCGGTGGAGGGCAGCGTCGTCGCGTTGCTCATATAGGCGCCGAGATTCCCGAAGCCCGTCATCCGGACCGCGAGGAAATGCCCTTCCGCGTCCAGCGCCAGCTCCGCCTCGAAATCATGGTCGCGCCCATGGCTGTCGGACAGGAAGCTCTCCGAGCGGGAATCCGTCCACCTCACCGGCCGCCCCAGCACGCGCGCCGCATGCAGCAGGGCCGGGTATTCGGGATAGACGCTCGCCTTCATGCCGAAGGAGCCGCCGACATTGCCGGTCAGCACGCGCAGCTCCTTGGGCTCCACCCCCATCACCTTGGCGATGTTGCCGCGCATCCCGAAGACGCCCTGGCTGCCCATGCGGAGGACATAGCGCCCCTCCTCATAGGTCGCGATGGCCGAGCGCGGCTCCAGGGGCGAGACGACGACGCGGCTGTTGCGGATGGAAAGCCGCGTGACATGCGCGGCTCGCGCGAAGGCGGCTGCCACCGCCTCGGCATCGCCATAGTGGAAATCCACCACCTGGTTGCCCGGAACATCCTCGTAGAGCAGCGGCGCGCCGGGAGCGACGGCGTCACGCGCCTCTGTCACGGCGGGCAGGGGGTCGATGTCCAGCGCCACCACCTCGGCCGCGTCGCGCGCCTGCTTTGCGGTCTCCGCCACCACAATGGCCACGGGATCGCCGACGAAGCGCACCTTGTCGGTGGTCAGGACCGGCTGGGTCGGCAGGCGCGGCGGGCTGCCATCGCGGTTCTTCTGGCCGACCATGACGGGCATCGGGCCGATCCCTGCCGCCTCCAGGTCGCGCCCGGTATAGATGGCCAGCACGCCGGGCATGCCGGCGGCCTCGGCCGTATCGATCCCGCGGAGGACGCCATGGGCATAGGGGCTGCGGACCATGGCCCCATAAACCTGGCCGGGCAGGGAGAGGTCGTCGCTGTAGCGCCCCTCGCCCCGCAGCAGCACCGGGTCCTCCTTGCGGGAGACGGGCTGGCCGATGCCGAATTTCAGCCGCGAGGGATCGAGCGGAACGTTCATGCGGGCATCCTGTCCAGGCCGTGCGATCGTGGGGTGGCGCGCCGGCCGCCCCGGCGCAAGGTGGGCGGTCATGATGCGGCGCGGAAGCCCCCCTGTTGGCGCATTGGCCCATGGGTGCTTCGATCCGGGCTGTGCGACAGCCCCCGGCCGAGGCGGGAGGGGGAATCACGATGAGGCGCGCAGCCAGGCACTCGGGTGGCGGCCCCAACCGGCTGACCCTTGATGGCGGCCTGCTGGTCTCGCCCGCCTTCGAATAGGGCGGCGCGGGCTCAGCTCGCGCGCGGCATCGGGTTGCGGCCCCGGAATTCCCGGCTGGTCAGCAGGATTTCCCTCACCTGCCGCACGGAATGGCGGCCCGCGAGGGATTCGACCGCCTCCTCCTCCGGCACCCGGTCCAGCAGGTAGCGATAGAGCACCACCACATCCTCGCGCGTCGCGGGCCGGTCGCGCTCCAGCCGGGTGCGCGCCTGGTCTTCCAGCAGCTTCGCCAGCCTGGCTTCGCGGTACTTCTCGTGCCGCTTGCGCGGGTCGGCGATGATGCCGGTGATCTGGGAATCGACCCCTGGCGCCAGATGGTGCTGCGGCCCCTCCACCCAGTTCATCCGGTCGTAGCCCATCTCCCGGAACTTCTCGTCATGGAAGGAAGCACCCTGGGCGCCGATGTAGCGGGCGAAGCAGACATCGGTCATGACCCGCGCGATGCCGAGCGCGTTGCAGCCCAGCGTCTTCACCGCATCCTGCGAGGAGAAGCCGCCCGCCACATCCAGGCTCTCCATCCACCGGAAGATCGCGAGGTGGTCGCGATAGGCGTAATCCGCCCCCTCCAGGATGCGGTCATAGGGCGCCAGCCATTCCCGCAGCCGCCGCCAGGGCTCGCGCCGGAGGCCGAAGGCCCAGTGATGCTGCAGCATGGTCAGCCAGGCCTCGGGGCCAGGAGGCGCGGCCTCATGGTCGCCATAGGCTGCGAAATAGCCGATCCGCGGGTCGCGATCCGACAGCGCGCGCAACTCGCCCATGATCCGCAGGTATTCGGGGCCGAGTTCGAGGTCGTCCTCGAAGAAATAGGCGCAATCCGCGTCCAGCGCCTCGAAGGCCAGCACCTCGCCGCGGCGGATATTCGCCGCGATGCCGATGTTGCTGCGCGCGGCCGCCACCTGGCCACGCGGGAAATGCGCGCGGAAGGCGGCGATCGAGGCCTCCACCTCCATATCCCCGGCGTAGCGCAGCCCGGTGCGGGCGGAAACGGCGCCGTCCTGCAGGAGGAAGACCCGGCGTGGATCGAGCGTGACGCCGCGCTGGTTCAGCAGGGAGGCGCAAACGCGCTCGAGATAGGCGGGGCGGTTGAAGGCGAAGAGGATCACCGGCACGTCAAGCACGATGGGCGCCGGCTCGATGTGCAGCGCCGGGGATGCCATTTCGTCGCTCAAATCGGCCTCTCCGCCCGTCCGCGCCCCTGGCTAGGGCGTGCCGCGCGCGATGGCAACGGCCGGAGGGCGGGGGGCGCTCACCCTTCCTCGCGCCCGATCTCCAGCGCCCGCGCATAGACCTGCCGCCGGGGCAGCCCCGTCGCGGCCGCGACCATCGCGGCGGCGTCCCGCAGCGATTCGCCCGAGGCCAGCGCCGCGCGCAGCCGTGCCTCCACCTCCTCCGCCCCGCTGGGCGCATCGGCCTCTGCCGGGCCGACCACCACCACGATTTCCCCCCGCGCGGCATTCGCGGCGTAACGCGCGGCCAGATCCGGCAGGCTCCCCCGCCGCACCTCCTCGAAGCGCTTCGTCAGTTCCCGTGCGACAGCGGCGGGGCGGCCACCGAAGCCCGAGGCCAGGGCGGCCAGGCATTCCGCCAGCCGGTGCGGTGCCTCGAAGAAGACCAAGGTGGCCGAGAGCCCCGCACCCTCCGCCGCACGCAGCCGTGCGATCGCCTCGGCCCGCGCCCCTTCCTTCGGCGGCAGGAAGCCCATGAACAGGAAGGGCAGGGGGGGCAGGCCCGAAAGGGTCAGCGCCATCACCGCCGCATTCGGCCCCGGCACGGCCGAGACGAAGATTCCCGCCTCCATCGCCGCGCGTGCCAGGCGGTAGCCGGGGTCGCTCACCAACGGCGTGCCGGCATCCGACA
>DATCMG010000691.1:0-4453 GCA_036563555.1 Roseomonas sp.
CCGCGGCGGTGCCGTCGCTGCTGCCGTCATCCACCAGCACGACGCTGAAGGGGCCGGGATAGTCCTGCCGCAGGAGGCTGCCGATCGAGCGCGCGATCACATCCGCCTCGTCCCGGGCCGGCACGACCGCGACCACGCGGGGCCAGTTCGCGGGATCGGGCGGCGTGTCGCGGTCATCGCGCTCACGGGCCAGCCAAAAGCCGCCGCGGAACAGCAGCAGGGTGAGCCAGACCGCCGCCGTGACGAGGCCGAGGAGGAGCAGCGCGATGCTCATAGATATCCCGCGCCCCGGAACCAGGCGATGGCATCCGCCACGCCCTCCTGCCAGGGGCGTGCGCGATAGCCCAGCTCGCGCTCCGCCTTGGCCGAGGTGAAGAACATGCGGTAGCGGGACATGCGCAGCCCATCCACGGTCAGCAACGGCTCCCTGCCCGTCAGCTTCGCGACCGCCTCCGCGCCCCAGGCAAGGGGGAAGAGCGGCCCGCGCGGCAGCTTCACGCGCGGCGCGGACCGCCCGGTCAGGCGTGCGATCTCCGCAAGGAAATCCTGCAGCGACAGGTTCTCGCCGCCGAGGATGTAGCGCTCGCCGATCCGGCCACGCTCGAAAGCCAGCAGATGGCCCTCCGCGATGTCATCAACATGGGCGAAGTTCAGGCCGGTATCGACGAAGGCCGGGATCTTGCCGCGCGCCGCATCCAGGATGATGCGGCCGGTGGGCGTGGGGCGTATGTCGCGCGGACCGATCGGCGTGGAGGGATTGACGATGACGGCCGGAAGCCCGTCGCGCGCGATCATCTCCTCCACCGCGCGCTCGGCGAGGGTCTTGCTGCGCTTGTAGGTGCCGATGGCCTCATCGGGGTTGAGCGGGGCGCTTTCGTCCACCGGCGCCGTGGCACCCGCGACCTTCAGGGCGGCCACGCTGCTGGTATAGACGATGCGCTCCACCCCGGCCTCCAGCGCCATCTGCATCAGGGCGCGCGTGCCCTCGACATTCACCCGCAGGATCACATCGGGGTCAGGCGCCCAGAGGCGGTAATCCGCCGCGACATGGAAGAGATGGCGGGCACCCCGCATCGCATTGCGCAGGGAGGAAGGGTCGGTCAGGTCGCCCTGCACGGGCTCGCAATTCAGGCCCTGGAGATTGCCGCGCGGGCTGGTGGGGCGGATGAGGGCGCGCACGCGCAGGCCCCGGGCGATGAGCGACCGCGCGACGGCGGAGCCCAGGAAACCCGAGCCACCGGTGACCAGGACGGTGTCGCCGGCGCGGAGCGGGATCGCCGTCACGGATGCACCTTCGATGCGCCGGGGGCGATGGGTCCGGGCCGGCTGGCCGGCGGGTCGATCGACCGGTCAGCGTCGAGAATGTCCCACCCCCATTCCTGTGAGTGCTACCGGGCCGGTCATGCAGCCCACTCGGTGGCTGGTCAACACTAGGGCAACTGGCTCCTGCTCCGCAATTTGCGCGGGCCTCGGCTAACCCCTCTGCGCCTTTCGCGACACAGTCAGGCCCGTGATGGCCCCACCCGGTGCAGCAGGTCGCAAAAGGGTTCCAGCGCCGGGTTGCGATTCTCCGGGCGCCAGATCGCGTGCAACTCCACGGCAAGCCCGGGGGTGGTCGCGATGGGGCGGAGGGTCACGTTGTCGAAGCAGGCGCTTTGCACCTCCTCGGGCACGAGTGCCACCCCCATGCCGGTGCTCACCAGGGAGAGGATCGTCTGGGCCTGGGAAACCGCCTGCACCACGAGCGGGCGGACGCCCGCAGCCCGGAAGGCATCCGACAGAAGGGCATGCATATAGGGGCCATCGGGCGAGTACATGATGAAGGGCTCGCCCTCCAGATCGCGCAGGGTCGGCCGGCGCCGTGCGGCGAGCGCATGGCCCTGCGGCAGGGCTAGCGCCAGGCCCTCGCGCATCACGCAGGAGGATGTGCCGGGGAAGGGAGCCTGCAGCGGCCGCAGCAACCCGATATCGATGCGCCCGAGCATCAGCGCGTCCATCTGCGCCACCCCCGACATCTCCTTCAGGGTCAGCACCGTATCCGGCAGCTCGGCGCGGGCCCGGCTGACCAGGCGCGGCAGGAAGGCGTAGGTCGAGGCGCCGATGAAACCGACCGTCACCGCCCCCCGGCCCGGCACCCGCGCCGCACGGCGAGCCACCTGCGCCGCCTGCTCGCTGGCGCCCAGCAGCGCCCGGGCCTCGGGCAGGAAGGCATGGCCCGCGGCCGTCAGGGCGACGGAATGGCTGGTGCGGTCGAGAAGGCGGACCCCCAGTTCGGCTTCGAGCAGCTGGATCTGCCGGCTCAGCGGCGGCTGGGTCATGTTCAGCCGCCGCGCGGCGCGGCCGAAATGCAGTTCCTCCGTGAGGGCGACGAAGGAACGCAGATGGGTCAGGTCCAGCACGGGGGATGGGCGATCCAGCCTTGGTATCGCTGAAATGCTACCGTGATGTTGGACCTGTATCGAGTCCTCCCCTAGGCTCGGCCGCCAGGATGGGAAGGCCGGCGGTGGCGCGACCCGTGAGAATGAGGGAGGTTCCTGCGCCCATGCCGGTGTTCCGCGCTGCCATGCGTCGCCCTGGTCCGATGATGACCGTGAGGGCGTTCCAATGAGCCTGACGCTTCGCTTGGATCCGCTGGACAATGTCGTCGTCGCGCGCCGCGCGCTGGCGGCCGGCGAGAGCATCCCCGTCGAAGGCATTGTGGTGGCCGAGGAGATGCCTGCGGGTCATAAGATCGCCACCCGCGCCATCGCGGCCGGAGAGCCTGTGCTTCGCGGCGGCATCCCGATCGGCGTGGCGGCCGCTGACATCGCTTCCGGCCAGCGCCTGCGCGCCACGGACCTTTCGCCCGGCGGCCCGGGGCTTCCGGCCGCCCTCCTGCCCACTTCCTTTTCGGCTCCGCTAGCCGATGGCGCCCCCGCCACTTTCCGCGGCTTCCTGCGCGAGGATGGCCGGGTCGGCACGCGCAACGTCATCGGTGTTTTTGTGGTTGGCAATTGCGGCGCCACCGCCGCGCGCCAGGCGGCCGACTGGTTCGATGAGGATCGCCTGGCCGGCTTCCCCCATGTCGATGGCGTCGTGCCCTATGTGCACGAGATTGGCTGCGGCATGGAGATGACCGGCGAGCCGATGGACCTGCTTCGCCGCACCCTCTCTGGCTTCATCCGCAATCCCAACACCGCCGGCGCGGTGGTTGTGGCGCTGGGCTGCGAGCGCAACAACCTCAAGGTCTTCCTGGAGCAGGAGCGGCTCGCGGTCGGCGACCGGCTGCAGACCGTGACGATCCAGGAGGTCGGCGGCATGCGCCGCGCCGTGGATACGGCCAAGGCGATGGTGGCGGCGATGCTGCCGGCCGCGAATGCCGCGCGGCGGCAGGAGGTGTCCGCCGCCCATCTCGTGCTCGGGTTGCAGGGCGGGGCGCCGGATGGCTTCGCCGGCCTTTCGGCCAATCCGGCGCTGGGGGTGGCGGTGGACCTGCTGGTGCGCGCGGGCGGTACCGCCATCCTCTCCGAGACACCGGAGATCCTGCTGACGGAGGAGTCCTTCCTTGCCCGCGCCGGAACACCGGCATTGGCCGAGGCACTACGCGCGCGGCTGGATTGGTGGCGCGACTACAATCGCGGCAAGGACACGCAGTTGAACGGCGTGCTGGACCGTGGGCATGCGGCGGCAGGCCTGGCCAGCGTGCTGGAAAAGTCGCAGGACGGCATCCGCAAGGCTGGCAGCGCGCCGCTCTCGGGCGTGTTCCGCTATGGGGAGCGCGTAACCGGGCCCGGCCTGGTCTTCATGGACACGCCTGATTACGACCCGGTGGCGGTGACGGGGCAGATCGCCGGCGGCGCCACGTTGATCGCGATGACCACCGGCCGTGGCACCGCCTTCGGCTCGCTGCCGGCGCCGACGGTTAAGATCGCCTCCAACAGCGAAACCTTCGTGCGCATGTCCGACGATATCGACATCGATTGCGGCCCGGTGCTCGACGGCGCCGTGAGCATGGAGGCGATGGGACGGCGGATCTTCGATGCCCTGCTTCGCCACGCTTCGGGCGAAAAGACCAAGGGCGAGATCGAGGGCATGGGCGAGAACGAGTTCGTACCCTGGCCCATCGGCGTCTTCGCGTAAACGGGAAGGAGACCATCCCCATGGACGGCGACATGGCCCGCCCGAACTTCAATCCCTTCATCCGCCTCGACCCGCTGGACAATGTGGTGGTCGCGCGGATGCCGGTGCCCGCAGGCACGCCCGTGCCGATGGAGAACACCGTCACGCGGCAGGACGTGCCCTCCGGCCACAAGATCGCTGCCCGCTTCATCGCCAGGGGCGAGGAGGTGCGGAAATACAATACGGTGATCGGCTTCGCCTCCGAGGATCTGCTTCCCGGCACCTGGATGCACAGCCACAACATCCTGTTCGACGAGGTGGAGAAGGACTACGCCTTCTCGAAGAACTATCGCCC
>DATCMG010000692.1:0-2724 GCA_036563555.1 Roseomonas sp.
CCAAGCCTGAACCAGCTCGGCATGGCTGGGCCTGCGCCAAGCCGCCCAGATCAGCGCGGCGGGTCCAGCGGTGACCCCGGGGTAGAAGCGGGCGGCGATCATGGGCTCGACAAGCTCCCCGGTGACTGCCTCGAACACCACGCATCCCGCATGGGTCATCAGCACGCGGTCGAGTGGCGGCGAAGCATCCTCCGGCACGGGATACCGGTTTCGGCGGCGCTCGGCGGCCTCGGCCCGCCTGTCCCCGTGCTCAGGGGAGGCCCTGCGGCTCTCCTCGCGCTTCCTCCGCTCTTCAGGCTCGGCCAGGCGGGCGGCGTCCTCAATGGCGGGCCAGCGCCGGCGCAGTTCTTCGAACGACCGGAACGGCACGCGCCAAGCCTTCAACGCCGGGTCCCACCGGGCCCAGGGCACCGCGCGCAACTCAGTGATGGCGGTCCGGGAATAAGGCGTCCGGACCACGAAGCCGTCGGCGACCTCCAGGTAGGGGCTCGTAATCGGCTCGAAGGTGAAGGCGTCGCGGCCGCGCTGGTCGGCATGGGCCAGCACGCCCGACCATTCGCGGCCCATCCATGCAGTCAGGCGTCGTTCCGCCCGCGTGCCCGGCACGAACCAGGCCTGCAGGTCGTCGCGCCAACGAGCGCGCGGGAATGCCGCGCGGAAACGCTCCACGGTCATGCGGTCATACGGGAAGGTGGCCGTCGCGCCGGGCGCGCCATCGCCGGTGTCCCGCTGCGTCGTGCTGAACTCCACCGCCTCGTCAGTCACCGGTCCGCTCCCTCCGTGGCAGCGGAGCTTGCCATTCGCCCGCTTCCGGCCACCACCCCCAGCCCCGGCGTCCTTCCCCCTGAGCCGCAGTCCCGCGGCTCAGGAGAGGTGCTGTGCAGCACGAGCAGTCGAGCATCCCGCTCCCCCGTCGCGGCCTGTCGTGCCGAAGAATAATGAGACCTGTGCGCGGAAGGCTTGATAGCTGCGGTTTTCAGCCGTTTGGCCAAGTTTAGGGTTTGCAGGGCTGCGTTAAGCGCCGGAGGCTCTCCATTTACCCCATTGGTGGGCTTTCCAGCTGGGCGAACCACAAACAATGTCGTTCATGACGCCCGCCCTGCCCGGCTTGGCTTCTAACGACGGCTGGCGGGAAAGGGACGCGCGCGCGGCCGTGGCGGCTATCTCCGCCGCGCCCGCTAACTCCCTGCTCGTCGCCGATTACGAGCTCTCCGGGCGAAAAACCAATCAGGATTCGCTGCTGTCTACCCAAAGGCAACCTTGCTGCCGGCTGCTGCTATGTTCGGTGCTTCACGTCCGCTCTCTTCCCGCAATGCAGTGGAGTGCCTGCTCCCGGCCGGGCGAAGCGAGGCCTAGCCGCCGGAAGGCTTCCTGCGGTGCTTCGTGCAGGCTCATCGCCTCCACCATCCCTGCTGTCAGACGGGCGACAATATCTTCGTCCACGGTTGGAGAAGCCTGGCCAGGGTCAATGGCCAAATCGTAGAGGACAGTTCGCGCCTCATCGAAGAGCCCGTGCGGCGGCTCTCGCGTCTTCTGCCCTGGGCGCGCCGGAACCTTCGCTCCAGATCGAAGCACCGCATCCTCGGTGCAGGTCACGCCGGTCTGACCCGTGAGCTTGTCAGGGCCGGCACGGACCAGGGCCTACAGCGAGGTGAGTTCTGGGACGCGAACCTTGTGGACGCAGATGGTGCCGAGCACCACGCGGTTGGCTCTACGGTTTCCCTGAGGTCTTCCCTTCGGTAGAAGGCCGGCATGGACAACAGCATGGCGGCCAAGCCCTACAGCAAGCTCAAGGGTGACCCCTACCGGGCGTATGAGGAACTGCCGGTTGAGGTGCGCCGAGCCCTGCAGGAGGCTCTGGTGGACTGGTGTCCCCTGCGCGCCCGCGAATGGCATCTTCACCTGCTGCGCCGGCAGCGGCTACGGCCGGCGCAGGCGGCGTCCTTTCTCGTCCAGACCATCCGCAGATACGATCACGCCGAGGTGGCCGCCTTCGCGAGGACATGGCCGAAAGGCGCCCAGGCCTATCCGCACCTTGCTGCCGGCGCAACGCTCCAGCGTTATGTTGGGACGGATGGCATCCCCCCAGCCAAGCCCATTCTCATCGCCCCGGCGGAAACGCAGTCCAAGGCACGGGCTAAGCGCCCAGCAGGCCGCCGCTTCAGGCGCTGAGGGCGGGGCGGCAGCGGCCCATTGACCGCTATAGGAGCCTCAACGCCTCATCAAAGCCTCAGCCCAGGTCGTCCTATGCCAATAGGCACAATAACCTATCACCAGCGTGCGCGATGGGCCGGGCAGAGGGCTCGACACAATCACTGGCTCCGTCGGTGTTCGGCCAGCTTCAGCCATGGCGGCTTCGCGCCCACTTCGGTCACCTACTTGGCGCCGATCCTGGACGAGCTGCGTCACTACTCCCCTTTCCGAGAGCCGACATCGCATCCTCCGGCTCATGGCGGGGTCGTACCACGGCTTTAGGACATCCCGATTCCAGAAAGGGCGGTGTCGGCGAGGTATTTGCCGCGGCACCTAACGATGCCAGTTTCCGGGCGTTCTCAAGCGAATGCGGGAGGAGGTTGAGGTTGACAGGCCTACTGAGGGTCACGTCGGGGTTCTTCTGCGGACGGTGTTGGTCGCCCGCTGCATTCCTACGTCCGCAACTGCGTTCGCTGGCCGGGGTGGTGCCCCATCCGATCGGTACTTCTGCTGCATGCCCCGCATCTCCTG
>DATCMG010000697.1:0-6342 GCA_036563555.1 Roseomonas sp.
GGCGGGGGAGGGAAGGATGGCCACCGAGGCCGCCCCCGCCGAGAGGGAGGCCAGCACGCGGGAGGGGGTGGCATGGGTGCGCAGCGGCGTGTCCAGGCCGAAATGCCCGCGCGCCAGGGCCTCCGCGCCTGCCATGGTCGCGACGGAGAAGGCGGATTGCAGGCGCAGCGAGGAGGCGATCACCTCCCGCCACAACCGGGCCACGGTCGCGCGTGGCATGGGCCCGGAATGGCGGGCGAAAAGGCGGCGAAGGATCATCGCCTCCCGCCCCGGGCGGAAGCTGGCGCCGCCCGCCTTCATCCCCTGCGCCGAAAGCTGGGCCGACAGGGCAGCCCGCCGCATCAGCAGGTCGTGCAGGGTATCGTCGATGGCGTCGAACTCGGCGCGGGCGGCGGCGAGCGCGAGGGGCTGCACGACGGAGGGATCGGTGAGGGCGTGTTCTGACATGAGGCCCGCCGGGTCTAGCGCCCCCTTGGCGAAGCGCCAAGGCAGGGGTGTGGGTGGGCCCGTCTGCGGAGGCTTGTGGAGGGCGGCAAAGCCTTTGGCTCCGGACATCTGCCCCGAAGGCCTGCGGCGCCGGTCCTTGCCGGACCAGGCGATTTTGCCGCTGGGCAAATGGCATTTCAGCGGCGATTAAAAATTTCTTGTTCTTTTAAGAAGAGCCAAATTCAGCGGCTTTTTGGGGCTAAATAAAAATGCAAAAGCAAATTGCATTTCCGCTGATGTGCCCCCATATTGGGGTGGTCAGGTTCGTTGGTTCGGTTTGCTTCTCCTGCCCATGTCATGTGGGTGCTGGGTTTGTTTCCGTCTCAAAGTGAAGATGACCTTCCGGGCAATATTGCCCGGGGGTATTCCGTTTTGATCGGAAGAAATCATGGCTATCGGCACCGTTAAGTGGTTCAACGCGACCAAGGGCTTCGGCTTCATTCAGCCCGAGGACGGCTCCAAGGACGTCTTCCTGCACATCTCCGACGTTCAGCGCTCCGGCCTCCAGGAGCCCCGCGAGGGCGACAAGCTCGAGTACGAGCTGCAGCGCGGCCAGCAGGGCAAGGTCTCTGCCGGCAACCTGAAGGCGGTTTGATCCGCAACGCCGTCAGGGCGGGAATGGCTTGCCCTTCCCGCCCGGCCCGCCCCTGAAGGGCGGGCGCGGCGCCCCGGGCCTGCCCAAGGCCGACCCGAAGCATCGACATCTTGCGAGGAACAACCATGCAGCGTCACAGCTTCGAAATCGGGCAGAGCATCGAACTCGTTGCGGGGATCCTGACCCCACCGGGTGTGACGGGGAACTACACCATCGTTCGGCTGCTGCCGAATGATGCCGCCGACCGCGAGTACCGCGTCCGCAGTGACCGGGACGGGCATGAGCGGGTGGTGCGCGAGAGTCAGATGCGACGTGGCCCCCTGGCGGCTCTGGGCAAGAATTTGCCGATCGCGGGCTAACGCCCGCGCGCGTTCATGCGAGCCCCGCCGGGGCGCGCCGAAATCACGGGGACTACTGTGTCGCAGATCAAGAGCAAACCCGACGCGGCCAGCACGGTCGACGCCGCCGGGCTCGAAGAAACGATTGCCTATTTGGCCAAGCGTCATCGCGTTTCACAGGCCATCGTGCGGGAGATCGCACGCAAGCTGGGTTCTGGCGAGCGCGGCGCGATCGAGCGTGAGATCGAGCGCGGCAAGGCGCGGCGCTGAGTCGCGCCTGATCCGGCGCTGCCGGCGGTGACCTCCGGCCTCTCCGCCGGGGGTGGCGGCCAGCGCGCCTTCCGAAGCGGGATCGCCCGCCCGTCCCACGATATCCAATACCGGCGCGCGGACGCCGTGGTGCATGTCATCGGCCTGCTGGCCGTGCTGGCTGGTTGCGTGCTGCTGGCAGTACATGCACAGGGCCTGCCGGGTTGGCGCATCCCTATCGCGCTCGGGCTCTATGCCCTGGGCATGGTCGCAACCTTCGGCTGCTCCGCCGCCTACAACATGTCGCCGCCAGGACCACGCCGGGCGCTGCTGCGCCGCCTGGACCATGCGGCCATCTTCCTCATGATCGCCGGCACCTACACGCCTGTCGCGCTGCTGGCGATCGACGGGTGGCAGGGCATGGCGCTGTTCGCCTTCGTCTGGGCCGGGGCGCTGCTGGGTGCTGCGATGAAGCTCGTGGCGCCGGGGCGGTTCGAGCGCACGGCCATCGCGGCCTATCTGTTTCTCGGCTGGGTCGGCGCCGTCGCGATGGTGCCGTTGCTCCAGGTGTTGCCGCCCTGGCAACTCGGTGCCCTGCTGCTGGGCGGGATCCTCTACAGCCTTGGCGTGATCATCCACCTCTCGCGACGCCTGCCCTACAATGCAGCCATCTGGCACGCGCTGGTTCTTGCCGCGGCATGCTGCCACTACGCGGTCGTGCTCGGCATCGCGGCACGCTGAAGCGAGCGCGAGCGCATCGCTGACATTCACGCCTCAACCTTCTCCTGCGCCGCCCGTTGTTCATGCTGCGCTGCAGCATAATATGCAGCCGACACTCAGCGTGACCTCTCCTTCACCAAGGACGATCGATGATGAACCGCCGGCTTGATCTTTCGGCCCTCGTCCGCCTCCAACGCCTGCGTCGCCATGGGGTCCAAGGCGCCGCGCAGCAGCCCCATGGTGACGGTCGGCTGACCGAGGTCATGGGTTTCGGATCCAATCCGGGTGGGCTGCGGATGCTCGCCTATGTGCCGAAGAACCTGCCCAAGGGCGCACCGCTCGTCGTGGCGCTGCATGGATGCACCCAGACCGCCGCCGCCTATGACCAGGGCAGCGGCTGGTCGACCATGGCGGACCAGTTCGGTTTCGCGCTGCTGCTGCCGGAGCAGCGCCGCGCGAACAATCCCAATCTCTGCTTCAACTGGTTCGAGCCCGGCGACATCGCGCGCGATGCGGGCGAGGCGCTGTCGATCCGCCAGATGGTCGGGCACATGCTCCGCGAGCACGGGCTCGATGCCTCGCGGGTCTTCGTCACCGGACTCTCAGCGGGCGGCGCCATGACCTCCGTGATGCTGGCGACCTATCCGGAGGTCTTCGCCGGCGGAGCCATCGTGGCAGGGCTGCCCTATGGCGCTGGAATCGGGGTGGCGGAGGCGCTTCAGGCCATGGCGCGTCCCGCGGACCTGCCGGCGGCTGCGCGCGGTGCGGCGGTGCGGACGGCGGCCAACCACCACGGGCCATGGCCGCGCGTGGCTGTCTGGCACGGCGAAGCCGACAAGACCGTGCATCCTGACAACGCCTCCGAGACCCTGAAGCAGTGGCTCCACCTGCACGGGCTGGAGGGCGCGGCACCGAATGTCCGGCGAAGCGGCGGTGGTCACGCGCAGCGCGCCTGGCACGGGCCGGATGGCGTGGCGCGGGTGGCATGCCACCGGATTGCCGGCATGGCCCATGGCGTACCGCTCCGGGCGGGCGAGGGTGAAGGGCAATGCGGGGTCGCCGGGGCCTATATGCTCGAGGTCGGCGTCTCCTCGACACATGAGATCCTGGCATTCTGGGGGCTGGAGACGGTGCGGGCCGGGCGCCGTGCCGAAGCCATCCGGTCCCCTGGCCGGGCTGCGGTCATCGACGCGCGAGCCGAGGAAGCCCATGGCGAGGCACCAGTGGCCGTCGCCCGGCCAGTCGCGCCGAAGCCGGAGGCCGAAGCAAAGCCCGAGGCGGAGAGGATCATGCCGGGCGGCTGGCCGAGCTTTCCCGTCACAGATCCCGGTGCGGTAATCACCCGCGCGCTGCAGGCGGCCGGGCTGATGGGCACCGACCGGGGCTGACCGGCATTCTTTTGCTGGCGGGTCGCTACCGTCCGTAGATCCGGTCCAGCACCTCAGCCACGGTGACCAGGACCCCAGCCGACGGGTCGAAGCGGGCGCCGCCAGCCAGGCGCGTGGCCCAGTCCGCGGCGGCGCGGCCGCCCCACTCATCCGGTGGGGTGGCCAGTGTCTCGCGCGCGGTGCCGCGGAAGTGCTCCGCCGTGAAGTCGTAGAAGGAGCCGTTCTGGTTCCGCAGCGCAGCGCCGCCCGCGGTGCCGTGGAATTCGGCGGCGATCACCGCGTCCTGCCCGGCATGCAGGTTCCAGGAGCAGGCGAGGCGCAGCATGGTGCCGGTTTCCAGCTCGATTGTGGCGACGGCGTAGTCCTCCACGCGGTCGCTGCGGCCGGCGAGCGGCTCGCCACCAGCGAAGAGGTTACCGGAAACGCGGGCGACCTTCGGGAAATCGAGCGCCCAGAGCGCAAGGTCAACGAGATGGACGCCGAGATCCATGACGCAGCCACCGCCTGAAAGCGCAGGATCGCGGAACCAGGGCTTGTCCGGGCCATAGGCGTTGTGGAAGACAAGATCGGCCGCATAGATATGGCCAAGACTTCCCTGCCCGATCGCCTCGCGGATACGGCGCATCCCTTCCGTGAAGCGGTAGGAAAGGTCGACGCCGAGCAGCCGGTCCGCCGCGCGTGCGGCCTCCACCGCGTCGCGGACCTCGATGGCGGTGCGGCCGAGCGGCTTCTGACAGAAGACGGCCGCGCCGGCCCTTAGCGCCTGGATCGTCTGCGCGGCATGGAGGGCGCTGGGCGTCGCGATCACCATGCCGTCCAGGCCAAGGGAGAGCATTTCCTTCAGCGAGCCGACCACCTGCGCGCCAGGAGCGAGGCGCTGGGCCTCCTCTGCCATTTCGGACGAGGGATCGGCGATGGCGGCGGCCTCTGCCGCGCCAGTCGCCAGGATGGCCTGCATGCGGTGCCGCCCGATCCAGCCAACGCCTAGAAAGCCGAGGCGCGGTCGCGTCATGGGAAGCGCACCAGGGCCTTGAGGAAGCCATCCGGCCGGTCGCGCGTGGCATTCAGCGCGGTGCCGAGCTGGTCCAGCCTGTATTCGTGCGTCATCAGCGGCCTGGGGTCGATGCGGCCGGCGGCGACGGCCTCCACCGCCTCGCGGATGCCCTGCATGTAGATCTTCGGGTCGCGCTCATGGGCGTTGATCACGTCCAGCCCGCGCCAGTTCCAAAGCCACATATTCACCTGGCGCGGGCCGTCCTGGTGGTAGCCGGCGACGATGAGGCGGCCGCGCTCACGGCACAGCTCGGCGGCGAGGTCGAGCGGCCATTGCTTGCCCACGGCCTCGATCACCACGTCGCAGAAGGTTCCGCCGGTCAGTTCCTTCACGCGGGCGATGATGCCGTTGTGGTCCTCCATCGGGATGGTCTCGGCCGCGCCCATGTCGCGCGCGAGGTCAAGGGAGAAGGGGCGACGCGAGATCGCGATCACCCGCGCGCCAGCCTGGGTCGCGAGGCGGGCGAGGATGGCGCCGAGGAAGCCGATGCCAATGATGGCGACGGTCTGCCCCGCCTCGATGCCGCTGCGACGGAAGATGTTCATCGCGCAGCCCAGCGGCTCGCCCGGAAAGGGTTGGCCGGCGAGGGAATCCGGCAGCCGGACCACGTTCGCCGTATCCGCCAGGTCGTATTCGGCATAGCCGCGATAGGAGAGCGCCGCGACGCGCTCACCGATGGAGAGGCCCTGAACCCCCTCCCCCAACGCATCCACCACGCCCCAGGCCTCGTGGCCGAGATCGCCGGGCTCGGTGGGGAAACGCATCCAGTCCGGGCCGGACCAGGGGGTGAGGTTGGAGGCGCAAACCCCGCAGCCCTCAAGCCGGAGCCGCACCTGCCCTGGGCCGGGCTCGGGGCGCGCGACCTCCTGCACCTCGATCTGCCCCGGCCCCGTCAGGACCGCGGCCCGCATGCGCTCCGCACCTTGCGTCGCACTCATGAGATCATCCTTCACGCAGATGGCCGCCGATGGCGCGATGGCCATCGGCGGCTTCAGCCCTCTGCCGCTCCGGCCCGCTCAGGCGGCGGCGACGGTCGCCTTCGCCGGGGCATAGCGCCGGATCATGGAGGCGCAGAACTCCGCGAACTCCTCCGGAACCTGGGGCGGGCTGGTGTGGTGCGGCGCGATGCCGCGATGCTCGGGCGTGAAGCAGAAGGTGACGGTCACGTCGAAATCCGCCAGCGCCTCCATCTGCCGGTCGAACCATTCAAGCGCGTTGGGGCGGAAGCTGTCGGCCCAGGAGAGGCCAGTGCGGAGATAGGTGACGCCGAGGCGTTTCATCCAGGCCACCGCGTCATCCAGCCGATGGTCCTCATAGTGGAACCACTGGCACAGGCCCATATGCGGCGTGTGCTTCGCGAAATGCTCGATGGAGGGCTTGGGCGATCCATCCTCGCGCAGCAGCCCCATGTAGAAATGCCGGTAATAGGAGGAGCCCTCGGCCTCGCGGTGGCGCGTCGTCGCGCCCCAGGCCTGGGGCAGGTCATACAGGCTGTACCAATGGATGCGCGGG
>DATCMG010000742.1:0-4511 GCA_036563555.1 Roseomonas sp.
AGCCAGCTGAAAATCCGGATGACCTCCGCCTGGGTGGCGCCGCTCGGATCCGGCTGTCCAGCCAGGGCGACCAGCCGCTGGGCCGCCGGGGATCGCGGATTGCCGCGCGCCGCGGCCCCGAGGCGCCGCACCTCCAGGCTGCGGCGGTTCCGGTCCAGCATCACATTCATCTCGGGCGTCCGGCGGCCGGCCGGGATCGCATCGAGCCGGGATACCGTCTCGGCCACCCGCCCGTCATAATCGGCAAGCAGCGCGGCGGCGTAGAGCGAGTCCGTGGTGCCGCGGCCGGCGAGCTCCCGCTCCAGCCGCCGCGCCTCGGCCAGTTGGCCGCGTGTCTTCAGCAGGCGAGACAGATCATGCGCCGCCCAGACATTGTCGGGCTGCGCCGCAAGCGCCCCGCGCAGCAGCGCGATCCGTGAATCGACATCCACTTCCCGCTGCGCCCGGTCACGCAGGGCGGCGGCGCGGAAGGCCTGGGTGTTGGTCGTCGGCCGGTAGCCGCTCTGGGCAGCAAAGCGGTCGGCATCGTCGAAGCGACCCTGCTGCACGAGGGTCGCGTAGAGGGAGGACTGCACCTCGGGCTGGTTCGGCCGGCGGCTCAGCGATTCACGGAAGCGCAGCTCGGCGGTCCCGAGGTCCTTCCGCTGCAGCGCGACCTGCCCCAGCAGGTTCGCCGCATCGGTCTGCTCCGCGGCCGTGCCCCGTGCCAGGCGCTGCGCCAGGTTCTGCGCCTCGTCCAGCTGTCCCCGCTCCAACGCACGCCAGGCCTGGATGGAGGCGCGGCTCGCCGCGCTGCTGGTCCCGCGCCCAGCCCGGGCCCCCGCCCCGCCCCGCCCCGCACCGGCCACGAACTGGCCGGGCTCGGGATAGGGCACCCCCTCGGGGCTGACATAGCCCAAGGTCCGGAGGAAATCGTCGCGGCGGTCGGGCACCAGCTCGGTGGCGCGGTCGAGCAGGCGGCGCGCATCCGCCTCGCGCTTCTGCGCCCGGCGGATCATCCCCAGGCCGATCATCGCGTCCACGTCGTCGGCATTCGCGGCCAGGGCGGTCTCCAACAGGCGCTCGGACTCGCGCTGATCCGTCGCCATGATCTCGTAGGCCTGCATACGGACAGCGGCCATCGGATCCTGCACCGCCGGCCGCGCTTCCTCCAGCTTCTCCAGGATCTCGGGATCGGCGGGGAAGACCTGCAGGTATTCCTCGAGTTGGGTGAAGGTCTCGCCGCTCGGCCCCTGCCAGAGCAGGGCCTGGCGCCAGGCTGCGCGCGCACTGCCGGCGACGTCGGGCGAGCGCGACAGGACCCGCAGGCGCTCGACGCCCTCCGGCCGTGTCGTCTCGCGCGTGATCAGCATCTGGGCGAAGGCGAGTTGGAGCGGCCGGTTTTCCGGGTTCCGCGCCACCACCGCCTCCATCGCGGCGCGCGCTTCCAGAAAACCCTGCAGTGAGGCGCTCGCCAGGGTCTGGTAATATTCGGATGCATAGACATCCGGCACCTCCCCATTGGGGAAGATCTCGCGGTAGCGCTGGATCGATGCCTCGCGCTGGCCCGCCTGCGCCAGGCGGCGCGCATCGGACAGCGCCGCCTGGTCCACGCTGGCCACTTCTCGCGCGGCGGCCCCGCGCTGCGCGGCGGGCGTGCCGGGGGCCACCTTATTCAGCCGGGCGACATAAGCCCCCGCCGCCCCACGCTCTCCGTTCAGGGCCGAGACCTCGGCCGCGGTCGCCAGCACGTCCGGATTGTTCGGCTCGATCAGCAACAGGCGCTCCAGCGCCTGCTGGGCCAGTTCCGGCCGACCCTGCGCGCTCCAGTAGTTCGCCTGATCCAGCAGGATCGCGGAGCCGCGGCTGGCGGTGCGCGGCGTGGCATTCGGCACGGGTGGCGAGTCCGGTACCAGGGCCGGCGGGAGGCTTGCGACCTGGGGTTGCGCAGGCTCCGACGGTGCCGACGGAGTCGAGAAGGCGATGGCCGGCATGCCCGGTGACACCGGCGCGGCCGGTGCCTGGGCCACCGCCCCGGCGCCGGGCGCAGAGAGCTGCAGCGGCGGGACCGATGGTGGCTGCGCGGAAGGCGCCCCGTTCAGCAGCGGCAGAACCGGTTGAGTGATCAGGGCCTGTGCCAGGACTGGCGGAAACGAGAAACACAGGGACAGCACGGTAGCCGCCATGACCAGGGGCAGCCCCGGCGTGACCGCCATGGGGCGGGCGAGCCGGGTGGCACGCGCGGGATGTGCGAGGCGGACTGGCACGCCGGACCTTCCTTGCAACTCGGCATCCGACGGGACGACATGCCCCGATCAAGATGGCGACCCGGCATCGGGTGCGAGATCGTTATACCTTTTTAGACGCGCTCGGAAACAAGGAACCGTCGCGACCGCGGTCGCTCCGTTCCGACCCGCTCAGGCCGCCCGCATTTCCGATTGCTCCGCTGGCTGCTCCGCCGGCTCGTAGATCCCGCGAAGCGTGCCGACGAACTCCTCCCGCCCGATCACATCGCGCAGGCTGGCCGAGACCCGGGAATGATTTTCCGCCACTGCCCCTTCCAGCATCGCCCGCGTGAGGTCAGGCACGGAACCGGCGCGGAAATGCAGTCCGTCCACCCCGTCCAGCACCTTTTCCGCCATGCCGCCGATGCCGGAGACCAGCAGAGGCGTGCCAGCGCGCCTCGCCTCCTGGATCACCACGGGCGAGTTCTCCCACCAGATCGAGGGCATCACGACCCAGCCGACCGAGGACATGAGCCCCAGCACATCGGCCACGTCATAGCGCCCGGCGAAGGTCAGCCGGTCCCCCGCCGCCGTGATCGCGCGGTCGAGATGCGGGAAGAACCGAATCGCCTCGGCCTCGGTCGCGCCATAGACCATCAGCCCGAGCGAGGGATTCTCCTGCAATGCCGCCGCAAAGGCCGGGATCAGCACATCGAGACCCTTGAACTCCGTGGGCTGGCCGAAGAAGGCGAAACGCCCGGCCAATGTCGCGCTGTTCCGGCGCCCTCGCGGGGCGGCGAGCAGGTCGTCACCCAGATAGTTCTCCAGCACGGTCGCCTGATCGGGAGACAGGCCCCAGGCGCGGTAGCGCTCAGCGATGAAGTGGCTGGGATAGACGAAGTGATCGAAATGCCGGAGCCCCGCGATCATCAGGGCCTTGCGCAGCCGCAGCCGCTCCAGAGTCTGGTCGGGGAAGCAGGTCAGGCAACGCTGCGCCGTTTCCTTCCGGCACAGCTCGCGGGACCGGGTCCGGATCATCTGGCCGTGATGGCTACAGATGGCCAGCATCTCGTGCAGCGTGACCACCATCCGCGCATCCGGCCGCGCCTCGGCCAGTTCCGCCACTAGGTCCAGCCCGACGCGCCAGTAATGGTGGAAGTGGTAGACATCCGAACCCAGCCCGGCGAGCAGCCGCACCACGGCGCGCCGCTCCTCCGCGCTCCGCCACCACAGCCGATCCTCCTCCATCCCGCTGACGGCATAGAGGAACTCGTTCTCCCCGTAGCGGGCGACCGCCTCACCACGGTCGGAGGGTGATTGCCCACCCGGCAGCTCGATAGCCGCGACGAAGCTCGTATCCCAACCCTCTCCCGCGAGGGTCTGGAACTGGCGATAGGCCGCGGTTTCCCCGCCGCCCTTGGAGAAGTCGGGATGCGCGTGCGCGATGATGCAGACGGATGGATTCCTCATCGCGGCGTTCCCGACACGGGCACCATCTCCCACAGGCCGCGCAGATGCTCGGCCACCAATCCGCCGATCGCGTCGGAACGCTGACTGGGCAGGGGCAGGCCGGCGGCATCGGCCCCCGCCATCAGCGCGACCACCCGGCGCAGCGTGCTCTCCATCTCACCCACTCCCGCCATCCCATGCAGCGCCACAATCATCGGCAGCCGCTCCGCCGGCAACGCATTCGCCGTCAGGCGCGTCGGGTTGCCCTCGATCGCGGCATCGGCCAGCGAAGCCGTGTCGATGGGCGCGACCGAGCCGCCATTCCGCGAGGCCGCGGCCAGCGCCTCCCGCGCGTCAGCCTCGACCGCCACTTCCATCCGCCCCCGCCGCACCAGCGCCGCGGCAGCCCGACCAGCGGCGGCGCCGCTCAGGACGATCCGCCCGAACCGCGCCTCCAGCTGCGGCGCCAGCAGCGACAGGACGCGCGCCGCGAATTCATCGTTCACATCGAAGAACAGCGCCGTGCCGCCGGGCCGCGCAGGCGTGCCGGCCAGCCCCAGCGTGGTGAGGCGGCCCCGCAGCGCCTCGCCGCGATCGGCCAGCGCCTGCCGGACCCAGCCACGCAATGCCCCCTGGTCAGCCGGCGGAAGCTCCGCGCCGGACAGGGCGAGGGTGCCGAGGAAATCCGACAGCTCGGCCGCCGCCGCCTCGGCCCGGAACCACCAGCTCTGCTCGCCGCGCCGGAGCTGGACCACCGCCTCGAGCGTCGAGCCAGGTTGAACCGCCACCCGCCCGCACACCGCGAAACCGCCTTCCAGCGGCGCGCGCTGCTCTCCCTCCAGCGGCAGGACCTCGATG
>DATCMG010000760.1:0-2245 GCA_036563555.1 Roseomonas sp.
GCGCGGCCGCGTGGTGGGCGGTGAAGGCCTTTGGGTCCTCATGCGTGCCCGGGGCGGGGCCGCGCGAGACGAAGGCCTCGTAATCCGCCACCACCTTGCGGATCGTGCGCCGCAGTTCCTCCGGCGTGAGCGGGGTCAAGACTTCACCGCCCGCACGCGCACCGTGCCCGCCGTAAGATCCACCGCCGCCCCGCTGCGGTTCCAGGCCGTGACCGTGATCACGTCCTGCGCCCCCACCTGGGCGAGGAACACCACGCCCGAGGTGGAAAGGCTGAAGGAGGCCTGCACGAAATCGCCTGGCCGCACCCCGGCGCAGGGCAGGTTCACCTGCGCCGAGGCACCGGCGGCGATCGATGGCGCATCCCAGGGCATCTCCGCCTTCAGCTCCCGCACGCCATGCGGCAGCTCCGGCGTGCCATAGAGCACGGCCGGGCTCCGCGAGGGATCGCAAGCCAGGCGCAGGCTCCGCACCTCGTAATCCGTGCCGACGCGCGCCACGCCGATGATCGCGGTCTGCACCTGCGGCGCCAACCGGACCACTTGCAGCCGCGTCAGATTCGCGTCGTTGCTGTCCGCATTGCCCTGCCACCATCGCGGGCCGGAAACATAGGTCATCGACATGCCCGATGCCTTCACCATCTCCCCATCCTCCGGGGTCAGCAGGGTGTTTCCGGCGCCGAAGCACTGGATGACCATTCGCGGGTCGTCGGCATCCACTGCCAGGGCGAACTCCTTGCAGTGCCGCGCATCGACCACGAAGCCGAGGCCGCGCCCACCACTCAGGATCACCGCGCGATCCGTCAGCGTGTAGCTGTCCAGTGCCTGGAAGGTGAAATGCGGCAGCAGGGTCGGCGTGCCACTCACATTGGTCGATAGGCAGGCGAGCTTTTCGAAGCCGGTTTCGGTGGCGCTCCAGCGGATCGCGGCGGCCCGCAGATTGGGCAGCTCCACCAGCATCCGGCTGGCCTCACGATGCGCGGCCGCCTGATGCAGGCCGCGTACCACGCTGCCGACACGCGTCGCCGTGGCGGCGTAGTCGATCTCCACGCCATAGGCCTGGCTTGCCCAGGCCACCTCATAGACATGGTCCTGCGCGCCCGCCGTGTGCCGCGCCACATAGGCGTCACATCCCTCCATCCGGAGATTGCGGGCCAGCACGGCGCGGGAGTTCACCTCGATCAGGAAGGGAATGCCGTTGATCGCACGATCCCGCGACTGCAGCTCGAAGGCCGGTCCGTCGAAGACATGGCGGTTATGTGCGACATAGGCACCCGGCGCCGCCGAGAGGCGGATGCCGAAGCGACTCTTCTCCGGCCAGGTCGCAAACGAGTGGGCGAAGTGTCCACCATAATACCGCACCGAAGTGTTCCAGGCCGCGGCGCTGGCCGTCCGGACATCGAGGCCGTAGCGGTTGTCCACGATCCGGCCGAGATGAAGCACGCTGTCCTCGAAGCCGCGCTCCACCCCAAGCGTCTGCACGCCGATGGTGAAGCCCTCCACCTGGCGCAGATCGATCAGGCCTGAATCCTGGTTGCGGATCAGGATGCCGATATCCCGCTCATCCTCCCAGGAGGAAATGGTGGCGCGCAGCACGCGAAGGCCCTGGTAGATTTTGGCGCGGTTGCGGATGGCCGCACCATCGCCCAGCGTCAGCGCCGCCTCCCCGCCCGCGCCGTCATAGAGGATCGCGCCGCGCATGGTCAGCCCCGCGGCCGCGCCGGGAAGGGTCAGCGGGATGGTGGTGCGATAGGTCCCCTCCCCGATGTCGAGCTGCTTGCCCGAGACCGCGGCCGCGTTCATCGCTGCCTGCAGCGCCGGGCCATCATCGGCCGCGCCATTGCCCGTCGCGCCGAAGTCGAGCGCGGAGAGGCGCTCGGCGAGCTTATCCTCTACCGTGCGTGGGATGGCGCCGGGAAAAGGCGCGGAGAGCGTGGCTTCGCCACGGGAAAAGGTGACCACATCGCCCAGGCTGTCGAAGCCTAACAACCGGTTGGCACGGGCGGCACGAAGCGGCAGGATGAACTGCCCGCCCACCTCGCCCGGGCCCTGCCGCAGCGCGCCGGCGGCGTCCTCGCGCACCTCCTGCAGCGCCGCCATCTGACGATCCAGCTCATCGTTCAGCGTATTGGCGCGCAGCACGCCATTGGGCTGGTAATCCGTGACGCGCTCCATCACGAGCCGGCGCCGCAGCACGACCTTGGCGGCGCCCCCGGGAGGCCGGGCGAAGGTCACGAGCCCACCCTCC
>DATCMG010000765.1:0-2304 GCA_036563555.1 Roseomonas sp.
ATCGATGCCTATCCGCACCAGTTCTCCGGCGGCATGCGGCAGCGCGTGGTGATCGCGCTGGCCCTCTGCGCCGAGCCCGAGATGGTGGTGGCGGACGAGCCGACCACGGCGCTGGACGTCTCAATCCAGGCGCAGGTGATCGCCCTGCTGAAGCGCCTGACACGGGAGAAGGGCACCTCCGTCATGCTCATCACCCATGACATGGGCGTGATCGCCGAGACCGCGGACCGCGTGGCCGTGATGTATGCCGGGCGGGTGGCTGAGATCGGGCCGGTGCGCTCGGTGGTGAAGGCGGCTGCCCATCCCTATTCCGCCGGGCTGATGGCCTCCATCCCGCCGCTCTCGCACAAGGTGGACCGCCTGCCGCAGATCGACGGCGCCATGCCCCGCCTGACTTCGATCCCCCAGGGCTGCGCCTATAACCCGCGCTGCCCGCATGTCTTCGATCGGTGCCGCGTGGAGCGGCCGGAATTGCTGCAAGCCACCGAAACGCGCGCCGCCTGCTGGCTATTCGACAGCCAGGCGCCGCGGGAGCGGGCCCATGTCTGACACCGTACCGATTTTCGAGGCGCGCGATCTCAGCCGTCGTTTCGAAGTTTCGAAGCCCGTCCTCCAACGGCTGATCGCGCGGGAGGGGAGGCGCTATCTCCGCGCTGTTGATCGGGTCTCATTCTCCATCCCGCGCGGCACCACCATGTCCCTGGTGGGTGAGAGTGGCTGCGGCAAGTCGACCGTCGCCCGGTTGGCGGTTGGCCTCTACGAGCCGAGCGGCGGGCAGGCCATGTTCGAGGGGCAGGATCTCGCCGAGGCGCGCAAGTCCGCAGCCCAGCGCCGCCGCATGCAGATGATCTTCCAGGACCCCTATGCCAGCCTGAACCCGCGCTGGCGGGTGGCGGACATCATCGGGGAGCCGATCCGCGCCTTCGGAATCGCCAATGGCGGTGCCGCGCTGCGGGAGAAGGTGGGGGCGTTGCTGAAGCAGGTCGGGCTCTCGCCGGCCGACGGGAACCGCTTCCCGCATGAGTTCTCGGGCGGCCAGAGACAGCGCATCTCCATCGCGCGGGCGCTTTCCTCGAATCCGGATTTCCTGGTCTGCGACGAGCCGACCTCCGCGCTCGACGTGTCGGTCCAGGCGCAGATCCTGAACCTGATGAAGGGGCTGCAGCGGGAACTCGGCCTGACCTACCTCTTCATCAGCCACAACCTGGCCGTGGTGCGGCAGGTAAGTGACCAGGTCGGCGTGATGTATCTCGGCAGCATCGTGGAATCCGCGCCGGCCGAGACGCTCTTCACCACCCCGCGCCAGCCCTATACGCGCGCGTTGATGGAGGCAATCCCGGACCTCGACATGATGGGCAAGGAACGCCACCCCGTCGGCGGCGAGGTGCCGAGCCCGATTAACCCACCCTCCGGCTGTCCCTTCAACCCGCGCTGCCCGCTGGCCAATGACCGCTGCCGGGCGGAGCGCCCAGCCCTTATCCCTGCGCGCGGCACGCCCCAGACCCTGGTGGCCTGCCACGCGGTGGAAGAGGGGCGGGACGGATTCGAGGCGCGCGCGGCGGCCTGAACCGTTACCGCGCGGCGGTTACCGCCACTGGCACCACGGCGACCGCGCTGAAGGGCGAACCCTCCACCAGCTTCGTGGACCAGGCGAGATAGACCACCGCCTTGCGCTGCTCATCGATGAAACGGTGGACGCGGGTTTCCTTGAAGAACAGACTGGTGGAGCTCTCATGCACCACTTCGCCACGCTCCCCCCTCGCCGCGCCGGGCTGGATTTCCACCGGCCCGGTGGCCGCGCAGGAAATGGCGAAGCGCGCCGGATCCTCTGCCACCCCAACCATGCCGGAGATACCTCCCGTGCGCGCCTGGCTGATGTAGCAGGCCACGTTGCGGACCTCCGGGTCCTCAAAGCGCTCCACCACGATGCGATGGCTGCGCGTCAGGCCGAGATTGGTCAGGGCGGTGTTGACGTAGCCGATCTGTGCCGTTTCGTCGGCCGCCGAGGCGGGGCCGGCGAGGGCGATGGCGGCGAGGAGGGCAAGGGCGGAACGGCGCATCGGGTCTCTCCGGGTATAGCCGCATAGCGCGCGGCCCGGATGGGAGTTGGGTTCAGTCACCGATCGCGACACCCTCCCGCCGCGGATCGGCGCCGCCGAGCAACCCGGCCCGGGTTACGCGAATGGCCTGGAGGCCCGAGGTCATGGGCCGGATCTCCACCCGCTGCCCCCGAGCCTGCAGCGCCGCAGCCAACTCGGCGGCGGGCGTGCCCTCCTCAAGCTCGACAGCGCCGCCCACGGTGCC
>DATCMG010000766.1:0-5175 GCA_036563555.1 Roseomonas sp.
TACTGGTGGCGCAGACGCGGCGGTCGCGCCCCTGGGCCAGACCCCAGGCCGGAAACAGGTCGGATGTGTAGGTCGACTTGGCCGAGCCTGGGGGCATGAAGACCATAAGCCGGTCTTGCTTGCCATCGGCCACGGCCTGGAGCTCACGGATGAGCAGGCGATGGTGGGAGGCGGGCACCAGGCCCTGGGGGGCGAGCGCGTGTTCGCACCACAGGCCGAAGTCGCGGCGGATGGCCCTGCGCTGGCCGAGTTCCCAGGCGGGATCACTCTCCACCGCTGGGTGCCTCTCGGTCGAGGACGAGACGCGCTGCCCGGGCGCGCGCGATCTCCTCCTCCAGCTCGGCATCCGTCATCTCGCCAGCCGGCTTGGCCGACAGCACGACCTCATGCTTCTCGCGCCAGCCCGCGCGCGCCTTCATCCAGAAGATCGATGCGGCGGTGTTCTGACCCGAGGTGGCCATTTGAAAGAGGGTCTGGGCGACCTTGACCGTCGCCTCCACCGAGCCGCGGTCGAGCTCGCGGCGGAAATGCAGGCGCAGGGTCTTGGGGTCGATCTCCAGCAGGGTGGCGATGTCGGGCTGGGGAATGCCGAAACCCGCCATGACCCTCACGGTTTTGCGCTGCTCGTCAGTAGGGACGTAGAGCCCGCCTTTCGCCATGTCAGGCCTCCTCGGCGGTGGCGGGGCAGCGCTCGGCCCTGACCTCGGCAAAGGTCCGCCCACTTGCCTCCAGGCGTGCCACCAGCCCGGTGAAGGCCTGCCAGCGCAGCACCGCGACATCCGCGTAGGCCGGCGACAGCTCGACGGCGTGGCAGGCCCTCCCCGTCATCTCGGCGGCAATCAGGGTGGTGCCGGACCCGGAGAAAGGCTCGTACACCGTCTGGCCGGGGGAGGAGTTGTTCTCGATCGGCCGGCGCATGCACTCGACCGGCTTCTGCGTGCCGTGGACCGTGTCAGCGTCTTGGTCGCGCGAGGGAATGGACCACAGCGTCGTTTGGACCATGGCCTCAGTAGAGCTGCTGTCGCTGCCGAGCAGGAGAGGCAGGCCGACCATGCCTTCGGAGCCGATGAGGCCGACCTCGGCGGAGCGGCCATCCGCGAGCTGCGCCAGCATCGAGGTCCATCCGCTCACGTGGAAGTAAACCGTCGTGAGCGGCTGGTCGGGTGCCTGCAGGATATGGCGCTGCTCGACTTCCACGGGCTCAAGCTGCGGCAAGAGCCGGGCGAGGTCGTCGGGGGGCAACGCCGCGAGCAGACGGTTGCACAGCGCCAGATCGGCGGATCGCGAGTGGGCCATGGAAGGCTCCCGGACGAAGATGTCGGCGGGAGCGCATGCCTCTCTCAGGCGCCCGCGCCGGAATCTCGGCGGGCAATTAGTGAGATGTGGGCACACATGGGCTCGCAAACAACCAGCAAGCCGCAGGGAGGCAATAACAGAAGCGCCGATCTTTCGGACCAACTCCGTACAAAATCCGACAGCCTTCTTGGGCAGCCAGGAGTAGACGGCTTGGCTTCCCAGAACGTCAGGAACATGGTCATGCCATCGGAGGCTCCAAGCTGCCCTCGGCAGGGTAGCGGATCGGCCGCCCTGGGTGGCTGCAGGCCCGTATTGGTGCGGCCGCCGGACGGCGCGGGGGAGGCTTCCGGGCCACCGGATGCGGAACGGCGGATCGCGGAGTTGGAGGCGGAGAACGAGGCGCTGAGGGCCGACGCCGAGCGGCTTCGGCGGTTGCTGGACAGCGCCGCGGACTACGCAATGGTCACCCTCAACCCAGAAGGGCGCATTACCGGCTGGAACGAGGGCGCCCGTTCCATCCTGGGCTATGGGGATGCCGAAATCCTGGGCCGCTCGGGCGAGGTGTTCTTCCCGGCCGAGGATCGTGCCAGGGGCGTGTTCGTGCAGGAGCTGTGCCGCGCCCTGGAGGAGGGCCGTGCGCCCAACGAGCGGTGGCACCTCCGGCGCGATGGCAGCCGCTTCTGGGCCAGCGGGGCGATGATGCCGATGCTGGACGAGGACGGACAGCCAGAGGGTTTCCTGAATGTCTTTCGGGACAACACCGAAACCCGAGCCGAGAGGAGCGCCGGGCGCTACTGCTCGCCGAGATGGGCCACCGGGTGAAGAACACCCTGGCCACGGTTCAATCAGTTGCCATGCAGACCCTGCACCGCGCCGGGGTGCCCCCGGACGTTCAGACGGCGTTTACCAACCGGCTGATCGCTCTCGCTCGGTCCCATGACCTGCTGTTGCGCGGCGGCTGGGAGGGTGCGCTGCTGGCCGAGGTGGTGGAGCGCGCCCTCTCGCCCTATGGCGGGCCCGGCCGCGCGCAACTGGGCGGCCCGCCCGTGATGCTGCCGGCGAACGCCGTGGAGATGCTTGGGCTGGCCTTCCACGAGCTGGCGACGAACGCCGCAAAATACGGCGCCCTATCGGTGCCGGAGGGGCAGGTCGACGTCCGCTGGAGCTTGCGGCGGGCGAAGAGTGGCACCCGGCTGGTAGACATCGTCTGGCGCGAGCAGGGCGGTCCACCGGTGGTGCCACCGGCAAGCCGGGGCTTCGGCTCGCGGCTGCTAGAGCGCGGGCTCACGCATGACTTCGGCGGCACCGTGAAGCTCGACTTCCGCCCCGAGGGCCTGGAGTGCCGCATCTGCATGCCGGTCGCGCCGAGCGTGGATGGGGCATGAAATGGGGGCGAGAGGCGGGGTTTGGCCGACCGTAGCCGAACCAGCGAACCATTGGAAAAGTCCGCTCAGACGGACCTCCCACCAGAAAGCGGTCAGTCCACTGTCGGCCACCTCCCGCCTTTCCTCCGAGCGCCCATCCATGTCATCAAACCTCGCAAGCAGCATCTCAAGACTGGACATGGCCGTTAGCGGTTCGGCGGAGGTGCTCGGCACACCCGACGGCTTCTTGCACTGCAGCGTCACCGTCCCATCCATCCGCGCTGCGAGGAAGTCGGGGTCTGCCCGCAGATCTCGACCTCGACAACGTGAACATCCTTGAGTCCGACCGGAGACGCATCCCTTTCTGCCCTGCTGGACCTGTGCTCCCGTGCCGGCACCCTTTGCTGAACAGCGTGCGGCATCCACGCGATTGCTCACGCATTCCTGGAAGAAGCATCCGGTGAGTGTCCCTCTTCTCTTCCGTCGCATGCCGACAGTGGCGGTGTTCTGCATCATCAGCGTGGCCGGGGCGGCCTTGGCGCAGCCGGCCTACATCCAATTGGGCGCCACGCCGCCCGAGGATACGGTGCGCCTCGCGCCCGGAGGTCTTGAGCGGGCGCTGGAGACCTTGCCGGAGATCGTCACCGGCATTCTGCGCCGGAGCGGCGTGCCCGGCGCGGCGGTGGCCGTGGTGCATGGAGGGCAAACTGTCTTTTCGGCTGGCTTCGGCGTCAGGGAGGTCGGCAAGGAGGCTGCAGTGGAGCCCGGGACCGTCTTCCAGGTTGCCTCGCTCTCCAAGCCGATCACCGCGACGATCGTGGCGTCGCAGGTTGCCGCCGGCGTCGTGTCCTGGAACGACCCCGCTGTGCATTACCTGGGCGGCTTGCGGCTGAGCGACCCTTACGTCACCGCCCATGCGACCATCGGGGATTTCCTGGCCCACCGCACCGGCCTGCCGGAAGCCATCGGGGATGAGCTGGAGGATCTCGGCTACGGGCGCAGCGACATCATCGAGCGCCTGCGCTTGGTGCCGCTCGATCCGTTCCGCCGATCCTACCACTACGCCAATTTCGGCTTCACGATCGGTGCCGAGGCCGTCGCCGCGGCATCCGGGGAGGGATGGGACGAACTGGCGGAGCGCGTGCTCTACCGGCCGCTGGGAATGCGGTCGACGAGTTCCCGGCACGCGGATTTCCTGGCCCGCGACAACAGGGCGGTGCTGCATGTGCTGGAGGATGGACGTTTCCAGCCGCTCTACGATCGCAACCCCGATGCACAATCACCGGCCGGCGGCGTGTCCTCCAACGTGCGAGACTTGGCGGAGTGGATGAAGCTGCTGTTGCGGCGGGACCACCAGGGCCAACAGCCTTTGCTGAGCGAGCAGGCATTGCTGCCTGCCTTGCAGCCCCAGGCCGCGAACGCGCCGCCTCAATCCCTGGCATCGCGGCCTGGCTTTTACGGCTATGGCTTCAACGTTGGCGTGCGTGCCGGTGGACGGACGGCCATGAGCCATTCCGGGGCCTTCCTGCTCGGGGCGGGTACAAGCTTCCAGATTTTGCCCTCGGCCAATCTTGGCGTTGTTGTGCTGACCAATGGCGGGCCGGTCGGCGCGGCGGAGGCCATAACGGCGACAGTCGTGGATATGGTGGAGTTCGGTGCCCCGACCCGCGACTGGTTCCGAGCCTACAATGAGCAGATGAAGGGGATGTACGCTCTTGTCGGAGATCTGGCCGGTGCCGTGCCGCCCGCGTCGCCGCAGCCTGCCCTGCCTGCGGATTCCTATGCCGGGCGGTACGAGAATGTCTATTTCGGCCAGGCCGAGATCGTGGCTGAACAGGGCGATATGACGCTCATCCTGGGCCCCCGCGGGCTGCGGTTTCCGCTGTCGCACTGGGATGCTAACGTCTTCTCGCTCGCCGCCAACGGTGAGAATGCCCCTAAGGGGTCCCTGTCCTCGGTCCGTTTCGATCAGGAGGAAGGGAAGGTGACAGCCTTCACCATCAACTTCTTCAATGACCAAGGGATGGGAAGCTGGCGGCGCTGACCGGCCGGCCGGGCAGGCGTCGCGGTACTTCGGCGTCCTTCTGGCGCGTACATGGGCATGCGAGAACGCGCGCCGGACCGAAATCCTGTGCGGGAGGTGTACCGGAAAGGCACCTGGCACCGATCTCTTGCCGTGGCTTTGGTCCGGTTGACCTATTATGGTATCGTGGTGCTCGGGGAGAGCACCGTGACGCTCGAGCAGATGCGTCGCGGTGGCCTCGTGCTCTGCGGGTGAGAATGGTCATGCGGTTCGGGTTCTATTCCGGCAGGCTAGACGGATCGGCGCGCCTTCGAGGCGCGCGTGCTAATCACAGGCCCTGCTGCGGCGGGAGAAAAAGGTGAGGCAGGTCCAATGACTGGTGAGCGCCCAAGTCGGCCATCAACTTGTCGCAGGCTGGCTCCCGAGAGCAGACGGAGGGTCGCGACATCTGGTCGACTGAGATGGCTGGCAACCGACCAGATCACGCGGTCA
>DATCMG010000770.1:0-3461 GCA_036563555.1 Roseomonas sp.
GGCGGCCGCAGTGCCGCCTCTCGCAGGCCGGACACATGCATGCTGCCGACCAAGCGTCCAGAACCCTCAACTTTTCCGTTGCGCCGCGGAGGCCATCCATACATGCAGGATTGACGGTGGTCGAGGGCGAAAACCTTGCAAACCGCCGTGACAGTTGCGAGGCGGGACGGAGCGTGATTCGCTCTGCGGGAGCCGGCAGGGAGCCTCGCGATGCGCCCGAAGCAGCCGAAGTCAGAGCCGCAGGAGGACCTCTTCCGCGCTCGGCTGGAGAACCTGGTGGACACGCGGCACGCGCTGGTGCGCTTGGCCGGGCTGATCGGCTGGGGCCGCTTCGAGGCCGCGTTCGGCCTGCTCTACACAGATGGGGGCCGCCCCGGTCTGCCGACGCGCCTCATGGTGGGTCTGCACCTGATCAAGCACATGGACGGCCTGTCGGACGAGGCCGTCTGCGCGCGGTACCTCGACAGCCCCTACGCGCAGCTCTTCTGCGGCGAGACGTACTTCCAGCACGCGGTGCCACTGGATCGCTCCTCGATGACCCGCTGACGCCAGCGTATCGGGCCCGAGCGGCTGGAACTGCTGCTGGCCGAGAGCCTGGCCGCGGCGCAATGGGGCGGTGCGGTCGAGGAGAAACACCTTCGGCGAGTGACCATCGACACCACTGTCCAGCCCAAGGCGGTGACGCACTCGACGGACAGCTAGCTGCTCCACCGCAGCATCGAGATCCTGGCGCGGCTCGCCCGGCGGCACGGGGTCAGGCTACGTCAGTCCTACCTGCGGGTGGCCAGGCGTGCCAAGCGCGAAGCCGCCAAGCTCATCTACTCCGGCCGACCGCGCCAGGCAGAGCGGCAGGTCCGGCATCTGCGCACCTGGCTCGGGCGCCTGTTCCGCGACATCGGCCGGAAGATCGTAAGCGCAGCTTTGGCACCCTCGTTGATTGGCGCGGCAAAGATCGCGAGGTAGTCGGCCACGGAGGGTGTGGCGATGGCGCGATGGGTGGCAAGCACGAGTGCCAGCACCGGTGCTAGCACTGGAGCAATGGAGCGGGTGGAGATCGTCACCCGGGGCGGGCGGCGGGACTACACGGCTGAGGAGAAGGCGGCGTTCCTGGCGGAGGCCGCGGAGCCCGGGGTGCGGGTGCTGGAGGTGGCGCAGCGGCACGGAATCTCGCCGAGCCTGATCCACCGCTGGCGGCGCGAGGCGGAGGGCAGGCCCGTGAAGCACAAGGTGGCCCGGCGTCCGCCGCGGCTCGTGCCGCTGATCATCGGACCGAGCGTCCCGGCTACGGATCCGGAGGCGGTCGCGCCGGTGCGGGGGACGGTGGGGGCAGCGATCGAGGTCATGTTGCGGAACGGCCGCGTGCTGCGCGTCGGTGGTGAGGCAGACGTGGCGGTGGTGGCACGGCTCGCCGCGGCGCTGGAGGCGTGATCGCGCTCCCGGCGGGCGCGCGCATCCTGCTCGCAACCCAGCCCGTGGACTTCAGGAAGGGCGCGCACGGCTTGGCGGCGCTCGCGGCCGAGATGCTCGGGCAGGATCCGTTTTCAGGCGTCGTCCTGGTGTTCCGGTCGCGCCGTGCGGACCGGATCAAGGTCCTGGTATGGGACGCATCCGGCCTGGTGCTGATCTGGAAACAACTTGAGGGCAACATGTTCCGCTGGCCGCCGATCGTCGACGGCGTGATGCGGCTCAGCCCCATCGAGTTCGCCGCGCTATTCGACGGCTTCGATTGGTCGCGCATGCAGATGCCG
Source organism: Roseomonas sp. (assembly GCA_036563555.1). GTDB lineage: Bacteria > Pseudomonadota > Alphaproteobacteria > Acetobacterales > Acetobacteraceae > Roseomonas. Next base: position 1,749 of record DATCMG010000770.1, read on the forward strand.
AAACGGGTTCCCAGGCCGACGGAGGCTGCATAAGCTCGGCGCGCGATGCGCGCAGCCGACGTCGACATGACGAGCCTCCCGGACGACCCCGCATCGTTGCGCGCGCTCCTCATCGCGGTGGCCGCAGAGCGCGACGCGCTGGTTGCCGAGCGTGACGTGCTGGCCGCGCGGAATGAGCGACTGCAGCACTTGCTGGAAAAGCTCCGGCGGATGCAGTTCGGGAAAAAGTCGGAGCGCCTGCCCGGGGAGCAGCTCCTGTTCGCGTTCGAGGAGGTCGAGGCCTCTATCGCCGAGGCCGCAGCAGAGGCGGGCAAAGCGTCTCCGGAGCAGCAGGAGGGGACGGTCCGGCGTCGCCGCGCAGGGCACGGGCGGCTCCCCGCGCACCTGCCCCGCATTGAGCTGGTGCTGGCGCCGGAGACGACGACCTGCCCGTGCTGCCAGGGCGCGCTCGTTGAGATCGGGGCCGACACGTCGGAGCGATTGGATGTGATCCCGGCCCAATTCCGGATCCTCGTGACCAGGCGTCCCAAGCTCGCCTGCCGCGCGTGCCCCGGCACCGTGCTGCAGGCGCCCGCGCAGCCGCGGCTGGTCGAGGGCGGAATGCCGACGGAGGCGACCATCGCCCACATCCTGGTGTCGCGCTACGCCGACCACCTCCCGCTCTACCGCCAGTCCCAAATCCTCGCGCGCCAGGGCCTCGAGATCGGCCGCGAGGTGCTCGCGGACTGGACCGGCACGGCGGCGCACGAAATCGTCCCGGTGGTGCGCCGCATGCACGAGATCCTCCTCGCCTCGCCCAGGCTGTTCGCCGACGAGACGACGATGCCGGTGCTCGACCCGGGGCGCGGGCAGACGAAGAAGGGCTATGCCTGGGTGATCGCGCGCGATGACCGACCCTGGGGCGGGAGGGACCCACCCGCGGTCGTGTTCCGCTACGCGCCGGGCCGCGGGGCCGAGCACGCCCGCGCGCTGCTCCGGGACTACGGTGGTATCCTCCAGTGCGACGGCTACGGGGTCTACAAGACGGTCGCCGCCGAGGGCACCATGACGCTCGCGTTCTGCTGGTCTCACGTCCGTCGCGAGTTTGTCCCCCTCGCGCGCAGCAAGACCGCGCCGATCGCGACTGAGGCGCTCCGGCGCATTAGCGCCCTCTACGCCGTTGAGGCAGAGGTGAGGGGCGAGCCGCCCGACGTCCGCCGGGCCATCCGCCAGCAGAAGAGCCGCTCCCTCGCCCTCGACCTGTTCGCCTGGCTCGCGGCGCAGATCGCTCGCCTGCCAGGAAGCAGTCCGACGGCCGAGGCGATCCGCTACGCCCTGAACCATCGCGACGGCCTCCTGCGATTCCTCGATGACGGCCAGATCGAGATGGATAACAACGCTGTCGAGCGTGCCATCCGGCCCCTGGTGCTCAGCAGAAAGAATGCCCTGTTCGCCAGCGGCGATGACGGAGGCCGCCGCTGGGCCGACCTCGCCTCCCTGGTGGAAACCTGCATGTATGGATGGCCTCCGCGGCGCAACGGAAAAGTTGAGGGTTCTGGACGCTTGGTCGGCAGCATGCATGTGTCCGGCCTGCGAGAGGCGGCACTGCGGCCGCCGGCCTTGATGAGATCCGCGGATCGGGTCCTGATCAAACTGGCGCGCTCGAGGCGCGTACAGGTTTCCTGGGTGTCCCGATCTCGTCGATCGACCGTCGCGTCATCACCTCCACCAGTG
>DATCMG010000772.1:0-3083 GCA_036563555.1 Roseomonas sp.
GTCGATGCCCGTTCGTGGCAGGGCTGGCAGGCGGGCATCCGCACCGATGGCGCCCATGGCAAGGCTCGGGTGGAGCAGATCGAGGGCGCACGCCTGATCGAGCGCATGGCCCAGGGCCAGGTGCCGGTGATCGCCGGCTTCCAGGGGATCGGCCCGCGGGAGCGGATCACGACGCTGGGCCGCGGCGGCTCGGATCTCTCGGCGGTGGCCGTGGCGGCCGCGGTGAAGGCCGATCGCTGCGACATCTACACGGATGTGGACGGCATCTACACGACCGATCCGCGGATCGTGCCGCGCGCGCGCAAGCTGGCCGCCGTGGCCTATGAGGAAATGCTGGAACTGGCCTCGGTCGGCGCGAAGGTGCTGCAGACCCGGTCGGTCGAGCTGGCGATGAAGCAGAAGGTCCGGGTGCAGGTCCTGTCTTCCTTCGAGGACAAGCCGGGCAGCCTGGTGGTGGACGAGGACGAGATCGTGGAACAGCCCATGGTGACGGGCGTCGCCTATTCGCGCGACGAGGCGAAGGTCACGCTGCGGCAGGTGCCGGACAAGCCCGGCATCGCGGCGACGGTGTTCGGCCCGCTGGCCGATGCCAATGTGAATGTCGACATGATCGTGCAGAATCTCGGTTCCGATGGCACGACGGACATGACCTTCACCGTGGGCAAGGCCGACCTGGCCCGCGCCCGCGAGGTGCTGGAGAAGGCCCGGCCCGAGATCGGCTATTCCGAGGTGCTGGCCGATCCGGACGTGACGAAGATCTCCATCGTCGGCATCGGCATGCGCAGCCATGCGGGCGTCGCCGCCACCATGTTCAAGACGCTGGCGGGGAAGGGGATCAACATCCAGGTCATTTCCACCAGCGAGATCAAGACGAGCGTGCTGGTGGGCGCCGAGTACACCGAGCTTGCGGTGCGCGCCCTGCACACCGCCTATGGCCTGGATGCCCCAGCCTGATGCCGATGGACCTTCCCGCCATCCCCGCCGCACAGGGCGCCACGCCTTCTTCCCGCGCCGCCGGGGAGGCCGAGGCGAGCATGCCTGTCGCGCAGCCCTCCGCCGCGCCTGCCACGGATGCGGCGCGCGCGCGCCTTGACCGGCTGATGGCCCGCGGGGCTGCCTTCCTCGGCAGCCGCGTGGCCATCATGGGCGGCGCCATGTCCTGGATCAGCGAGCGCAACCTTGTCGCCGCCCTCTCCAATGCGGGCGCCTTCGGGGTGATCGCCTGCGGCGCGATGGAGCCGGACCGGCTGGCCGAGGAGATCGCGGCCACCCAGGCGCTGACCGACAAGCCCTTCGGCGTGAACCTGATCACCATGCATCCCCGGCTGGATGCGCTGGTCGATGTGTGCCTTGCGGCCAAGGTCGGGCATATCGTCTTCGCGGGCGGCATCCCGCCCACCACGGCGATCCGCAAGGCGAAGGATGGCGGGGCGAAGGTCGTCTGCTTCGCCCCGGCGCTGGCGCTTGCGAAGAAGCTGGTGCGTTCCGGCGCCGATGCTCTGGTGATCGAGGGCTCCGAGGCGGGCGGGCATATTGGCCCGGTCTCCCTCAACGTGCTGGCGCAGGAGATCCTGCCCAGCATGGCCGCCGAGGTGCCGGTCTTCGTCGCCGGCGGCATCGGGCGCGGCGAGGCGCTGCTCTCCTATCTTGAGATGGGCGCGGCGGGCGCGCAGATCGGCACGCGCTTCGTCTGCGCGACCGAGAGCATCGCCCATCCCCGCTTCAAGAAGGCCTTCATCCGCGGCGCGGCGCGCGACGCGCTGCCCACCGTGCAGCTTGACGACCGCTTCCCGGTCATTCCCGTCCGCGCCCTGCAGAACGACGGCACCAAGCGCTTCATGGAACATCAGGCCGGGGTGATCCGCCGCCACCAGTCGGGCGAGCTCGACAAGATGGCAGCCCAGCTCGACATCGAGCATTTCTGGGCCGGCGCCCTGCGGCGCGCGGTGATCGACGGCGATGTGGAGAACGGCTCCCTCATGGCCGGGCAGAGTGTCGGCATGGTCACGAGGGAGGCCCCGGCGGCCGAGATCCTGGCCGAGCTGATGGACCAGGCGGCCGCTGTCCTGGCGGCCCGGGCGGCCTGATCCGGCATTTGCAGCCGTAACGGGCGTAGGGCTTTCACGCCCCGCCCACGCGCGTTACGTGTGGTCCGTTCATCCCTGGAAGCCCCGTTTCCCCGATGATGAAGCCTGACATGACGACGGCGGAGGCGGCCCGCGTGGGCGAGGAGTTGCGGGACGCCCGGATTGCACTCGGCGCGACGCTGGAGGAAGTGGCCGACACCCTTCGCATCAACCGCCGCTACCTTGCCGCCCTCGAGGAGGGCCGCAGCCGCGACCTGCCGGGCCAAGTCTATGCGCTGGGCTTCGTGCGTTCCTATGCCCGCGCGCTCGGCCTTGATGCCGACGACCTCGCCCGCCGTTACCGCGAGAATGGGCCGGCCCGGACCGGCCGCACCGATCTGGTCTTCCCCGAGCCGGTGCCGGAGCGCGGCATCCCGGCGGGGGTGGTGATCCTGGTCGGCATGGTGATCATGGTGGGCGCCTATGGCGCGTGGTGGAAATGGAGCGGCTCGGCTGACCGCACGGTGGACCAGGTGCCGCCGCCGCCCGCGCGGATTGAGCAGGCGGCGCGCGATGCGCGCCGGGCCGTGCCGCCCTCCGACACGGCGCCCGTCCTTCCCCCGACCTTCGGCCAGGCGACGCCTGGCGCCGGCCGGCCGGGCGTGACCCCGCCGTCGCCCGGCGGGACCGCTGGCAACCGGCAAGCCTCGGCACCCGCCAATCCGTTGCAGCCGGCGGCCGGCCTGGTTGCCCCACCACCCGCTGCCCCGGCCATCCCCGGCGCGCCACCGGAGCCGCCCAGCCGGATCACGCTGCGCGCGACAGAGGAAGCTTGGGTCCAGATCCGCGATCCGAGCTCCGGTCAGACCGTGCTCAACCGCGTGCTGCGCCCGGGCGACAGCTTCCCGGTGCCGCGCGAGGGTCTGGTGATGACCACCGGCAAGGCCCAGGGCCTGGAGGTGCTGGTGGACGGCCAGCCGAGCGCCGTGCTGGCCGGCCGCGTCGGGGTGGTGCGCG
>DATCMG010000774.1:0-2276 GCA_036563555.1 Roseomonas sp.
GCAACTCCTAGTCTCCTCGGTGCTGGCGGCATGAACGACTGGGTTCTCAAGGCCGAAGGCCTGTCCAAGGGCTTCACCCTGCATCTGCAAGGCGGCGTCCGAATTCCGGTGTTGCATGGAGCCGGGCTGGTTGTGGCCGGCGGGGAATGCGTCGCGCTCTCCGGCCCCTCGGGCGCCGGCAAATCCACGCTGATGCGGCTGCTCCAGGGCAATTACGGCGCGGATTCCGGCACCATCCTGGTCCGCCGCCCGGATGGAGGCGTGTCCGACCTCGCCACCGCCTCCCCACGCCAGGTCAACGCGCTGCGGCGCGACACGATCGGGCATGTCAGCCAGTTCCTGCGCGTCATCCCCCGCGTGGCGGCGCTGGAGGTGGTGGCGGCCCCGCTACTGGGCCGCGGCGTGGTGCGGGAGATCGCGTTGAGCCGCGCCCAGGCCCTACTGCGCCGCCTGAACCTGCCGGATCGCCTGCACAACTTGCCCCCCGCCACCTTCTCAGGCGGCGAGCAGCAGCGCGTGAACCTGGCGCGCGGCTTCGTGGCCGATTTCCCACTGATGCTGCTGGATGAGCCCACCGCCAGCCTCGACGCCGCCAACCGGGAGGTGGTGACCGCCCTGATTGCCGAGGCGAAGGCGCGCGGCGCCGCCCTGGTCGGGATCTTCCACGACCTGGAGATGCGCGACCGCGTGGCCGACCGGGTGGTGGAAGTCGCACCGCTGCGGGAGGCCGCGTGACAGGACAGCTGGTCGCGGTCGTTGGCCCCTCCGGCGCCGGGAAGGACACGTTGATGGAGGCGGCACGGGTCACCCTGGCGGGTGATCCGCGCTTCGTCTTCCTGCGCCGCGTCATCACCCGCCCGGCCGATGCGGGCGGGGAGGACCATATGGCGGTGACGGAGGACCGCTTCGCCGCCCTGCAGGCGGCCGGTGGCCTCGCCCTGTGGTGGGGGGCCCATGGGCTGCACTACGGCCTGCCACGCCCCGCCCTGGAAGCGGCGCTGGCGGCGGGCCGCGTGGTTGTCGCGAACCTCTCCCGCCATGTCCTGCCCGAAGCCGCGGCGCGCTTCCCGCTGCGCGTGCTGGAGATCACCGCACCCCTGCAGTTCCGCGCCGAACGGCTGGCCGCGCGGGGCCGGGAGACGGTGGAGGATGTCGCGCAACGCCTGGTGCGACAGGCTCCGCTGCTACCGGGCCTTCCGGTGCGGACGGTGATGAATGACAAGACGGTTACGGAGGGCGTGGCGCGGGTGGTGGAAGAGCTCAGGGCAGCCTGAATGGCCCCAGGGGCTTTGCTCCAGGACCACACAATCCATTTGAGTGGTGCGCCCGATGCCGATGAACTTGGGCGACGGGCAGGTCAGCCGGACGGCCTCATGATTGCTTGCGGCAAAATCCCGACATGACGTCCGGGGTGGCCACTGCCACCCCGGCGGAGCCTCCGGGCGGCAGCTAACGCGCCCGCGCTCCAACCAACGACACCCGCAGACGTCCGGAAACCGCATCGATCACCGCCACCGTCAGCAGGATCAGCAGAACGATGAAGGAGACCACGCCCCATTCCAGAGTGCGGATCATCTCTGACAGCATCAGCCCAATCCCACCCGCGCCAACGATGCCGATAATGGTGGAGGAGCGCGTATTCGACTCGAACATGTAGAGCACATGACCGGCCATGACCGGCAGCACCGTCGGCAGCACGCCGAAGCGAATCCCGTGCAGCTTCCCGCCACCCGAGGCGGTGACGCCCTCCACCGGCTTGCGGTCCGCGGCCTCGATCGCCTCGGAGAAGAGCTTGCCGAAGGTGCCGATGTCGGAGGTCAGGATCGCGAGCACCCCGGCAAAGGGACCGAGGCCGACTACACTCACCCAGATCAGCGCCCAGATCAGTGCGTCGATGCCGCGCACCCCATCCAGAAGCCGGCGGGAGAGGAAATGGACCGCGCGGCTGATCGAGGTGTTGCGCGCCGCCAGGAAACCCAGCGGAAAGGCCAGGAGGGCAGCGCCCAGCGTGCCAAGGAAGGCGATGGCCAGGGTTTCCGCCAGGCCGCGCAGGATGAGCAGGGTGCGGGACCAGGTGCCGGGATCCGGCGGCAGCATCAGGCCGAGAAAATGGATGAGCTGCCCAAGGCCACCGACGAGTTGCGCCGGCGCGAAGTCCAGCCGCCACAAGCCGAAGCCGAGCAGGCCGGTTGCAGCCAGGAGCAGCACCACGCCGCGCAGGCGGTCGGGAGGAAGGGTGCGGAAGACATGCGGATGGCGCGCGGCGATTCCGGCCA
>DATCMG010000776.1:0-3212 GCA_036563555.1 Roseomonas sp.
GCATGTCCAAGGCCGGGCTCGGATCGCTGATCCGCAGCCTTTCGGTGGAGTTGGCGCCGCAGAAGATCAACGTGGTCGGCATCGCCCCCGGCTTGATCCAGACGCCAATGACCCAGGAGCGGCTGGACGATCCCGCGAAGCGCGAGGCCTCCTTCAAGGAAATCCCCTGGCACCGTGCCGGCCAGCCGGAGGAAATCGCGAAGCTCGCCCTGTTCCTGGCCAGCCCGGACGCCGAATACATCACGGGCCAGACGGTGGTGATGGATGGCGGGCTGACGATGAACTGGGGCGGGGCCTGAAGAAGGCCGGAGTGTAGCGCTGGCGCGCGGGCGTCACCGGCGCGCCCCAAACCCGAAGAAAAAGATGAGGGGTCCGGGGAGAATGCCTTCTTCCAGGCCTCTTCTTACCGCAGCGGCGAATCCGCCGGCACGCCCTCCAGCACATTGCTTCCGCTACGCCAGCGATGCGTGCCGGACCCGAAGGCGACGATCTTTCCATCCGGCCCCAGCACCTCGGTGCGGGTGAAGAAGATGTTGCGCCCCGCGGTGACCACGCGGCCCTCCGCCACGATCCGCCCCTCGGTCACCTGCCCGGTGAAGCGCGTGTCCAGGTCCACCGTCACGGCACGGCGGATATTCCCCGGCACGGTGCAGAACAGCCCGGCATAGCCCCCGGCCTGGTCGATCATGGAAAGCAGCACGCCGCCATGCAGCACGCCGCTGCGGTTGAAGTGCTTGCGCTCCACCACCAGGGCAAGGCGGGCGAAGCCATCCCGCCATTCATCCACCGTGATGCCGAGGAGGTCGTGGAAGGGGGCCGTGTCATCCATATGCCGCCCGTAGCTGCGGATCAGGCGATCTGCAACTCCTGCAACGCCGCCTCCAACTCCTGGAAGCTGGGCATGTGGGAGGAGGGTGCCATTTTCCGCCCCGTCTCCACCGAGACCTGCGGGGCGTTGCCGTGCAAATGCGCCACCAGCACGGCACGGATCACCTCGAAATACTTCGTTTCCTCGTCCACCACGCCCTTCAGCCGCGCGGCCAGCGGGCCCATCACGCCATAGGCCAGCAGCACGCCCAGGAAGGTGCCCACCAGCGCCCCGCCGATCATCCCGCCCAGCACGACGGGCGGCTGGTCGATCGAGGCCATGGTCTTGATCACGCCCAGCACCGCCGCGACGATGCCGAGCGCGGGCAGCGCATCCGCCATGCTCTGCATGGCGTGGGAGGGGTGCAGCTCCTCCTCCTTCAGCTTCTTCAGCTCGCGCCCCATCACATCCTCGATCTGGTGCGGATCGTCGGCATTCATGCCGACCATGCGGAGATAGTCGCAGATGATCGCCACCGCGTGGTGGTTGGCCTTGATCCTGGGGAATTTGGCGAAGGCCGGGCTCTCATCCGGCTTTTCGATATGGGCTTCCAGCGCCATGGCGCCCTTGGTCTGCACCAGCCGCACGAACCAGTAGAGCAGCGACAGCATCTCGACAGAGTCGCTCTTGTGGAAGCGCGCGCCCTTGAAAATCTTCCCGAAGCCCGCGAGCGTGTGCTTCACGTCATGCATCGAGTTGGACATGACGAAGGCGCCCAGCGCAGCGCCGCCGATCATCATCCCCTCCAGCGGCAGGGCGTGCAGGATGATGTCGAACTTGCCGCCGGCCAGCGTGTAGCCGCCGAACACCGTCACCATCATCACCACGAAGCCGATGATCGTCGTCACGGGGCGGCATTCCTCGGCGGGGGATTCTCGCGCAGCAGCAGGACCGAGACTCGGCGGTTGGCGGGGTTCTGCGGATCCTCGGCTATCAGCGGCTCCCGCTCCGCCAGGCCCGCCACGCTGCGGATCCGGGATTCGGCCACGCCGCCCTCGGCCAGCAGCCGCCGCGTGGCATTGGCGCGCTCGGCCGAGAGGTCCCAGTTGGACCGCGCGCCGGGGCGGAAGGGGGTGGCATCGGTGTGGCCGGTGATGGCCACCCCGTTGGGCATGCGGTTGATCACGGCCGCCACCTTGGCCAGCAGGGCGCGCACCTTGTCCGATGGCGCGCTGCCGCCGAGGGCGAACATGGGCTGCCGCTCCGCATCCATCAGCTGGATTCGCAGCCCCTCGGGCACCTGCTCCACCCGGAGCTGCTTCGCCAGATCGGCCAAAGCGGGGTCGTCGCGCACGGCGGCCCGGAGTTGCTCGGCCAGGTGGTCCAGCGCCTCGCGCTCCCGGTGCTCCAACTCCTCACGCAAAGCCTCAGCCGAGGCTTGGGCGAGATTGGCCTAGGCAAGATCGGCCTGGGCCTGCCGGGTTTCGGCACCCCCGGCGCCGGGCCCGTTGCCTTCTTGCCCCTTCGCCGCGGCCAGGCGGGCGGGGGTGGCCGTCTCGTCATCGCCCTTCGGGCCTTCCCGGCGCTCGACGGGCGTGGCGGGGCTGTCGCTGTCATCCTCCTCCAGATCGAAGACGACGGGGCGCGGCCCGGTCTCGACCCGCACGGAGGAGGCGTTGGAGGCCATCTGCCCCGATTCGTTCGGCGTGCGGCCGCCGAAGGGCTGGCCCGAGCCGCTCGTCCGCTGGCCCATGACATTCGTCGGGTTGAAGTAGTCGGCGAGGCCCCGGCGCTGCTCCTCCGTCGTCGCGTTCAGCAGCCACATCAGGAGGAAGAAGGCCATCATCGCCGTGACGAAATCGGCATAGGCGACCTTCCAGGCGCCGCCGTGATGGCCGCCCTCTCCGCTCTCCTCCTTCCGGATGACGATGGTCACGCCATCGCCCCTGCCTTTTGCCACGGCCCCGCATCCACTGCCCGGGCGCAGGGTGCCTCCGGGATGTTAACCGCCGGTTGACCGCGCCGGCGGCTCAGAGGGGCGGCAGGCAGGCCTCGGAGAGCAGGCGGAAGGCGGCGGCGCGATGGCTGATGGCGTGCTTCCGGGCGGGGTCCATCTCCGCGAAGCTCAGCGTCTCCCCATCCGGCACGAACATCGGATCATAGCCAAAGCCCGCCGCGCCGCGCGGGGGCCAGACCCATTGGCCCGGCGCCTCTCCCAGGAAAGCCTCGACATGCCCGTCCGGCCAGGCCAGGGCCAGGGCGCAGGAAAACCAGGCCTTGCGGTCCCGCGCGTGCCGGGCCAGGCGTTCCACCTTCGCCATGGCGGCGGCATAGTCGCGCGTGCCATCGGGCTGCTCGGCCCAATCCGCGGTATAGACCCCCGGCGCGCCATCCAGGGCCGCGA
>DATCMG010000778.1:0-4706 GCA_036563555.1 Roseomonas sp.
CCCCCAATAGAGCCCGGCTCCCCCTGCAAGTGCCGCGTAGAGTACGGCCGTATCCACCACGAAACCGGCCGTCCCGACCGCCCCGAAGCGGAGGAACTCGGCGGCCAGGGCGCGGCGCGGCGGTGGCAGGAGCCTGTCCCAGGGGACGGATTGTGGCATCGGCGCCGTTTAGCTGTTGCCGCCCCCCGCGTGAAGGGCGGGGCTTGCGCGGGCGGCCCGGCTGCGCTTGCCTCTGCGCTATCCTCCCGGAAGGAACGAGAGAGCGCATGCCTACGGATCGTCGCCGCTTCCTCGCCGGCGGAACCGGCCTCGCCCTTGCGGGCGCCGGACCGCTCGGCCTGCCCCGCCCCGCCCTGGCGCAGCCGGCCGGCTCGCGGGTGCTGAAGTTCATCCCCCAGTCCGACCTTACAGTGACCGACCCGATCATCACGACGGCCTATGTCACCCGCCACCATGGCTACGCGATCTGGGACACGCTGTACGGCTTCGACGAGGACTTCAACCCGCAGCCCCAGATGGCCGAAGGCCACAGCGTGGAGGAGGACGGCAAGCGCGTCACCATCCGCCTCCGCCAGGGGCTGAAATGGCATGACGGCGGGGCGGTAACGGCGAAGGACTGCGTCGCCTCAATCCGCCGCTGGGCGGCGCGGGACGCGCTGGGCCAGGTGCTGATGGCGCGCACCGACGCGCTGGAGGCGCCGGATGACAGCACCATCCTGTTCCGGCTGAAGCAGCCCTTCCCGATGATCTTCGCGGCGCTGGGCAAGCCGAGCACGCCAGTCTGCTTCATGATGCCCGAGCGCGTCGCGCGGACCGATCCGTCGCAGCCGATCCGCGAGATCATCGGCAGCGGCCCGTTCCGCTGGAAGGCCGACGAGCGGGTGCCCGGTTCGCGCGTGGTGTACGAACGCTTCGCCGATTACGTGCCGCGCCCCGAGGGCACGGCGAGTTGGACGGCCGGGCCGAAGCGCGTGAACCTCGACCGCGTGGAGTGGCACGTCATCCCCGATGCCTCCACGGCGGCGAACGCCCTGACGAACGGCGAGATGGACTGGTGGGAGCAGCCGACCGCCGATCTCCAGCCCACCCTCCGCCGCAACCGCAATGTCGTTATGGAGATCCCGGACCCGACCGGGCTTTGCGGCATCGCCCGCTTCAACCACCTGCACGCGCCCTTCAACAACCCCGCAATTCGCCGCGCGCTGCTCGGCGGCGTCGTGCAGGGCGACTACATGAGCGCGGTGATCGGCACGGACCGGTCGCTGTGGAAGGACGGCAACGGCTTCTTCCCGCCCGGTACGCCGCTCGCGAGCGATGTCGGGATGGAGGCCCTCACCAGCCCGCGCGACTTCGAGAAGGTCAAGCGCGACCTCGCCGCCGCCGGCTACAAGGGCGAGAAGGTGGTGCTGATCGCGGCCTCCGACTTCCCGTCGCTGAACGCCATGGCGCAGGTCGGCAATGACATGCTGACCAAGGCCGGCATGAACGTCGAGTTCATCTCGACCGATTGGGGCAGCGTGGTGCAGCGCCGCGCGAGCAAGGAGCCGCCGGAGCGTGGCGGCTGGAGCATGTTCTTCACCTTCTGGGCGGGGCTGGACATGATCAATCCCGGCGTCAGCCAGAGCCTGCGCGGCAATGGGCAGAATGCCTGGTTCGGCTGGCCGACCATCCCGCGCCTCGAGGAGCTGCGGAACGCCTGGTTCGATGCGCCGGACCTGGATGCGCAGAAGAAGATCGCGCAGGAGATCCAGCAGGTCGCTTTCCAGGAGGTGCCCTACCTGCCGCTTGGGCAGTATTTCCAGGCGACCGCCTATCGCCGGGGCCTGTCGGGCGTGCCGAAGGGCTTCCCGATGTTCTGGAGCGTGCAGAAGGCTGCCTGAGATCGCCTCGGGGCGCCCAGGGGACGCCGGACTTGCCCCGGCGCCCCGCATCCTGCTCACATGCCGGCAACGACAGGGAGCAGGATGAATGATTCGACGCCGCCACCTCATGGGGGCTGCGGGCGCTGCCGCGGTTGCGCCCTTCACGGGCAGCCGGCCCGCCCTGGCGCAGTCCGCCGGCGCACGCGTGCTCAAGATGGTGCCCCAGGCCAATCTGACGAGCCTGGACCCGATCTGGACCACGGCGAACATCACCCGCAACCACGGGTATATGGTCTATGACAACCTCTACGGGATGGACGCGCAGTTCCGGCCGCAGCCGCAGCTCGCCGAAGGCCATGTCGAGGAGGATGGCGGCAAGCGGGTTATCATCACGCTGCGCCAGGGGCCGAAATTCCATGATGGCGAGCCGGTGCGCGCGGCCGATGCGGTGCAGAGCCTCAAGCGCTGGATGCGCCGCTCGCCCTCCGGGCAGAAGCTCGCGGAGTTCGTGGACGAGCTTTCCGCCCTGGACGACCGCCGGATCCAGTTCCGGCTGAAGCGGCCTTTTCCGTTCCTCCTCTCCGCGCTCGCGCAGGTGAGCAACAGCCCGGCCTTCATCATGCCGGAGCGCATCGCGGCCACGGATGCCTTCACGCAAATCCGCGAGTCAATCGGCAGCGGTCCCTTCCGCTTCAAGCGGGACGAGTTCAACTCGGGCAGCCTCGTCGTCTATGAACGAAACCCGGATTACAGCCCAACCCCGGTGGGCACGCCGAGCCTGACCGCCGGCCCGAAGAACGTCTTTTTCGACCGCGTCGAGTGGCAGATCATCACCGATGCCTCCACCTCCGCCGCCGCGCTGCAGGCCGGGGAGATCGACTGGTTCGAGCAGCCACCTCCCGAGATCCAGACGCTGATTCGCCGCAACCGCGGGTTGTCGGTGGAGCCGATCGACCCGCTGCCGCTCATCGGCATCCTGCGGATGAACCACCTTTTCGCGCCCTTCAACAACAAGATGATGCGCCAGGCATTGCTGCCGGCCATCGACCAGTCGGACTTCATGACGGCCATTGTGGGCACCGAGCCCGGGCTCTGGGAACCCGCTGGCATCTTCACGCCCGGCACGCCGCTCGCAAGCGGTGTGGGGCTGGAGCCGCTGAAGGGCCCGCGCAGCCTGGATCGCGCGAAGGCGCTGATGAAGGAGGCCGGCTACACCGACCAGCTCATGCGGCTGATCGGGCCCACCGACATCCTGGCCCCCTCGGCCATGACGCAGGTGGGTGCGGATCTTGTGCGCCGGCTTGGCTTCAACGCCGATATCGTGCTGACGGATTGGGGCACCACCGTGCAGCGCCGCACCAGCAAGGAGCCCTTGGACAAGGGTGGCTGGAGCATGACCTTCACCGCCTTCTCCTCCTTCGACTTCGTGGATCCTTCCGCGCATTTCCCGCTGCGCGGCAACGGCGCCAGCGCCTGGCCGGGCTGGCCGGAAATTCCCGTGCTGGAAACGCTGCGCAACGAGTGGTTCGTGGCGCCCACGCTTGATGAGCAGAAGCGCATCGCGCAGCAGATGCAGCGTGTGGCGATGGAGGAGGTCCCGTACATTCCCGTCGGCGCCTACAAATCGCTGACTGGCATCCGGCGGGACCTGCGGGATCGCGTGCCGGGCTTCGCCATTTTCTGGAACATGAAGCGGGTCTGAGGAGAAGCCGATGATTCGCCGCCGCGACACCTTCAAGGGACTGGTTGCGGCGGCTGCCGCGCCGGCCCTCTCCGGTCCCGCCATCGCCCAGGGCGCCGCCGCGCGCACGTTGCGCGTGGTGCCCCAGGCCAACCTCACCAGCCTGGACCCGGTCTGGACGACGGCCGTGGTCACGCGCAACCACGCCTATCTCGTCTATGACCAGATCTGCGCCGTCGATTCCACCGGCACGCCGCGGCCACAGATGGCCGAGGGGTGGGAGATCGGGAATGACGGGCGCGAATGGACCTTCACCCTGCGCGCCGGCCTTCGTTTCCACGACAATGAGGCGGTGCGCGCGCAGGATTGCGTGGCCAGCCTCAAGCGCTGGATGGTGCGCGACGTCTTCGGCCAGGCCCTGGCGGCGCAGACCGACGAACTCGCGGTTCTGGACGATCGTCGCTTCCGCTTCCGGCTGAAGAGGCCCTTTCCCTTCCTGGCCCTGGCTGTGGGCAAGAGCCAGAATCCCTGTTTCGTCATGCCCGAGCGCATTGCCGCCACCGACCCCTTCCAGCAGGTGCGGGACGCGACCGGCTCAGGCCCGTTCCGCTTCGTGGCGGGCGAGTGGAACCCCGGCCAGACGGCGGTCTGGCAGAAGTTCGACGGCTACCGGCCCCGGGAAGAGGAGCCCAACGGGCTGGCAGGTGGGCGCGTGCCGCGGCTGGATCGGGTGGAGTGGACGGTCATCAGCGATCCCGCCACAGCCGCCTCGGCCATGGTGAACGGGGAGCAGGATTACTGGGAGTACCCGCTGCACGACCTGCTGCCGCTTCTGCGGCGTTCGCGGGACCTCGTGGTCGAGCAGCGCCTGCTTGAGGGCACCTATGGCGTGCTGCGCTTCAACCATCTGCACCCGCCATTCAACAACCTGGCCGTGCGTCGCGCCGTGGCGATAGCGGTGGACCAGCGCGACTATCTGCGTGCCGTGGCGGGCGACGACGCGAAGGGATGGGACACCTGCGAGGGGGTCTTCACCTGTGGCACCACGCTCGCGAGCGAGGCGGGGAGCGAGATCCTCCGGACCCGCAATGTGGAGCGGGCGAAGGCGGCGTTGCGCGAGTCGGGTTATGCGGGGGAGCGCGTGGTGCTGATCGCCCCCAGTG
>DATCMG010000782.1:0-4466 GCA_036563555.1 Roseomonas sp.
CGGTCTCACGCGCGGGGGCGGGGGATGCGATGCCCTTCGCCGCGGAGACCGACAGGCTGGCGGCATGAGGAAAGGGCGGGAAAGTCCCGCCCAGCCTTCTCCTACTCCACTACGATGCGCGGCCCCGTCGCGCCCCGCGCCCCGCCCGCCTTCTCCCAGATGCGCTCCGCGATCGCCCGGTAGGCGCCTGCCTCCGCGCTATCGGGGGCAGCCAGCACCACCGGCCGCCCCGCATCCGAATACTCGCGGATCGCCAGCGTCAGCGGCAGCTCACCCAGGAACTCCACACCCAACCGCGCCGCCTCGGCGCGCGCGCCGCCATGGCCGAACACCTCGCTGCGGTGGTTGCAGTTCGGGCAGCAGAAATAGCTCATGTTCTCGACCAGCCCGAGCACGGGGACATTCACCTTCTCGAACATGCGGATGCCCCGCCGCGCATCCAGCAGCGCCACGTCCTGCGGGGTGGAAACGATCACCGCCCCCCGCAGCGCCACGCGCTGGGACATGGTGAGCTGCGTGTCCCCGGTGCCCGGTGGCATATCCACCACCATCACGTCCAGCGCGCCCCATTCCACCTGGGACATCATCTGCTCCAGCGCACCCATCACCATCGGTCCGCGCCAGATCATCGGCGTCTCCTGATCCACCAGGAAGCCGATCGACATCGCCTTCAGCCCCCAGCGCTCGATCGGGATGATCCGGTTGGCCTCGGCGCGCGGCTTCTCCTGCGTGCCCAGCATCTGGGGAAGGGAAGGGCCGTAGATATCGGCATCCAGCAGCCCGACCCGTAGCCCCTTCTGCGCCAGCGCCACGGCCAGGTTCACCGCCGTGGTGGATTTGCCGACACCGCCCTTGCCGGAGGCCACCGCGATCACCGCGCCCACCTCCTGCAGCAGCATCGCCGCCTGCGGCCGGCCGCCATGGGCGTGCGGGGCAGGGGAAGGGCCCGCCGCCGGTCCGGCTCCCGGCCCACCCGGCTGGGACGGGCGATGCGCCGTCAGCACGGCCGTGGCCGAGACCACGCCCCGTACCCCGCGGGCCGCCGCCTCGGCCGCGGCGCGCAGCGGTTCGAACTCCCGCGCCCGCTCCCGCGGCACCGCGATCTCCACCTGGACCATCCCGTCCCGCACCGCGACGCCGCCCACCATCCCCGCCGAGATGATGTCACGCCCCGTCGCCGGCTCCCGCACCGTCGCCAGCGCGGCCCGCACGGCCGCCTCAAGCCCGTTCACCATCGCTTGAAAACCCCCGCATCCCGGCCAACATGGCCACCTGCCCGGCCTTTCCCCGAAACCAAGGGGAAGAGGGCCGCGAATGCCATATGGGCGGCCCCCATCCCGCGCAAGCGGGCGGGGCCGCGCCGCTATAGAGAGGGAGAGTGACCGGCCGATGCCGTGGAACAACAGCGGCGGACCGAGCCCTTGGGGATCGCCCGGCGGCAATAACCGTCCGCAAGGCCCCTGGGGCACGCCGCCCACCGGCGGCAGCGGCCGTGGTCCCGATCTGGACGACGCCATCCGCCAGGCGCAGGAGGCGGTGCGCCGCTGGCTGCCGAGCCGCGTCAGCGGCGGCGGCGGCGGTAAGGGCCTCGCCATCCTGGCCATCCTCGCCGTGGCCGCCTGGGGCGCCTCGGGCTTCTACCGCGTGCAGCCCGATGAGCAGGGCGTGGTCATGCGCTTCGGCGCCTTCAACCGCACCACGCCCCCCGGCCTGAACTACCGCATCCCCTGGCCGGTCGAGAGCGTGACCACGCCGCGCGTGACCCGCATCAACCGCGTCGATGTCGGCTTCCGCAGCGCCGTCGATTCCGGCTCCATCGCCCAGCGCCCCACCCCCAGCCGCGACGTGCTGGAGGAAAGCCTGATGCTGACGGGTGACGAGAACATCATCGACATCGACTTCGCCGTCTTCTGGCGGATCCGCGATGCCGGCGAGTACCTGTTCAACACGCGCAACCCCGAGGTGACGGTGAAATCCGCCGCCGAGAGCATGATGCGCGAGGTGATCGGCCGCACGCCCATCCAGCCCGCGCTGACCGAGGCCCGCGCCCAGATCGAGCAGCAGGTCCGCCTCGGCACCCAGGCGATCCTCGACCAGTACAAGGCGGGCATCGAGATCACCCAGGTCCAGCTCCAGAAGGTGGACCCGCCCAACGCCGTGATCGAGGCATTCCGCGACGTCCAGCGCGCGAATGCCGACCGCGAGCGCGCCCGCAACGAGGCCGAAAGCTACCGCAACGACATCATCCCGCGCGCGCGGGGCGAGGCGGCGCGGATGGTGCAGGAGGCCGAGGGCCAGAGGGACAGCCAGGTCGCCCGCGCCCGCGGCGAGGCGCAGCGCTTCATCTCCGTCCTCTCCTCCTACCAGGCGGCGAAGGACGTCACGATGCGCCGCATCTATCTGGAAACGATGGAGGACATCCTCCGCCGCAATCCGAAGATCCTCGTGGATGACCGGCTCCAGGGCCTCGTGCCCCTGCTGAACCTCGATTCCAACCGCCCGGCGCAACAGCCGCCGGCCCGCAGCGCCGTGCCGCCCGCCGCCGGCGCCGCGGTCACCCAGCCGCCCCGCGCGCCCCAGGGGATCGCCCGATGAACCGCCTGACCGTCATCGCCGTGTTGGTCGTGGCCGTGATCATCACGGCCGCCTCCTCCCTCTTCACCGTGCACCAGACCCAGCAGGTGCTGATCACCCAGTTCGGCGAGCCGAAGCGGGTGATCCGGGAGCCGGGCCTGCACGCGAAGATCCCCTTCATCCAGAGCGTCATCGCCCTGGACCGCCGCCTGCTGGACTATGAGGCCTCGGGCGAGGAGCTGATCCTGGGCGACCAGCGCCGCCTGATCGTGGACAGCTTCACCCGGTACCGCATCACCGACCCGCTGCTCTTCTTCCAGACGGCGGGCGTGGCGGAGAACGGCATCCGCGGCCGCCTCGCCTCCATCGTCTCCTCCGCGCTGCGCCGCGTGCTCGGTAACGAAGCGCTTCTGAATGTGCTCTCCACCGACCGCCTGCGGATCATGAACGAGATCCGGAACCAGGTGAATCAGGAGGCAAAGAGCTTCGGCATCGAGGTAGCCGATGTCCGCATCCGCCGTGCCGACCTGCCGGAGGAGAACACCCAGGCCGTTCTGTCCCGCATGCAGTCCGAGCGCGAGCGCGTGGCCCGCGAGGCCCGGGCGGAGGGCGCCGAGCAGGGCGCCCGCATCCGCGCCGCCGCCGACCGCGACCGCACCGTGCTTCTCGCGGAGGCCACGGCCCAGGCGGATATCCTGCGCGGCCAGGGCGAGCAGGAGGCGATCCGCATCTCCGCCGATGCCTTCCAGCGCGATGAGGAGTTCTTCGCCTTCTGGCGCGCCATGCAGGCCTATCGGGAGGCCTTCTCCGAGGGGGGCGCCGATACCCGCCTCCTGCTCTCGCCGGATAACGAGTTCTTCCGCTTCTTCCGCGAATTGCCCGAAGCCACGCGGGCGGCGGCGCCCGCCACGGCGCCGGCTCCCGCGCCCGCTGCTGCACCGGCTCCCGCACCGGCTCTCGCACCGGCGGCAGCCCCAACCCCGGGCGGCTGATCCACGCGCCCCGAACCGGCGGCCCGCCCCACCCCGGGGCGGGCCGTTGTTACATTCGCACCCAGCCGTGATCACCCCGGTCGCCCTTTGTAACAGGCCAGCCCTTTCGCACCGGCCGGAATGGTCCAATCTGCGGACGAGACGCCACCTACCGCGGTCCCCGGCCCCGGGGCTGCGTCCCGGCCACACGAAGCCCGAAGGGAAACCCAACTTGCGCTCCCGCACCTCCATTGCCGCCACACTCGCCCTAATCGGGGCCATGGCGGCGGCGCCCCTGTCCCCCGTGTTCGCGCAGACCCCGATGCGCGACGCCCCCACCTCCTTCCGCCCGCTCGCGCTGCAGCTCACGCCCGCGGTGGTCAGCGTGCAGGTCACCACCAGCCCCGCCGCGCGCAACGCCCAGCGCCCTGACGCGCCTGACGCGCCGCAGGCCCCGCCCGGCAGCCCCTTCGAGGAGTTCTTCCGCGACTTCCTCGAGCGCAACCGCCCGCCCGGCCAGGGCGGCCGCCCCGGCCCCTCGCCGCAGCAGCGCCGCGGCACCTCCCTCGGCTCCGGCTTCATCATCGATGCCGAGAAGAAGTTCGTGGTCACCAATAACCACGTCGTCGAGGGCGGAACCGAGATCAACGTTGTCCTGAACGACAACACCACGCTTCCGGCGGAACTGGTCGGCACCGACCCGCGCACGGACCTTGCCCTGCTGCGCATCAAAACCGACCGTCAGCTCACCGCCGTCGAGTTCGGCAATTCGGATGACGCGCAGGTCGGCGACTGGGTGCTCGCCATCGGCAACCCCTTCGGCCTCGCCTCCTCCGTCTCTGCCGGCATCATCTCCGCCCGGTCGCGCGACATTCGCCAGGGCCTCTACGACGATTTCATCCAGACCGACGCCGCCATCAA
>DATCMG010000783.1:0-2739 GCA_036563555.1 Roseomonas sp.
CACTGGCTGATCCTGCACGGCCGCTACGTCTGCAAGGCGCGGCGGCCGGAATGCTGGCACTGCGTCGCCCGCGCCTTCTGCAACTACCCCGACAAGGTCCCGGGGCCGAGCGACTGACGCCTCAGGCCGGCGGCTCGGCGCCGGTCTGCTCGACGATGCGGCGGTAATGCTCGGGCCGGCGATGGGCGGCGAAGTTGAACATCTTCTCCTTGCCCTGGCGGCAGAGGTCGAGGTCGCAATCAGCAACGATCACCTCGTCACCCAACGTCTGGGCCTGGGCCACGACCACGCCATTGGGGTCCACGATGACGGAGCCGCCGATCAGGCCCGAACCGTCCTCATTGCCCGCCTTGGCGACGCTGACCGCCCAGGTGGCGTTCATGTAGGCGTTGGATTGGGCCGCCAGGATCGAGTGGAAGGTGCGGATCTCCTCATTCTCGGTGCTGCCGCCATTGGGGTCGTAGGCCGCGGAGTTGTAGCCCATCACCATCAGCTCCACCCCCTGCAGCGCATAGACGCGCCAGGCCTCGGGCCAGCGGCGGTCGTTGCAGACGAGCATCCCCATGACCGGCGCACCCCAATCGGCGGCGCCGCGAAATGCGGGGAAGCCGAGATCGCCATATTCGAAGTAGCGCTTCTCAAGCTGCTGGAAGCGGTCGCCGGCGCGGGGCTCCACGGAGCCGGGAAGATGGACCTTACGGTACTTCGCCAGGATCGTGCCGTCGGGCGCGGTGGTGATAGCGCTGTTGAAGCGCTGGCCGTCCTCGGTGCGCTCGGCATAGCCGACATAGAAGCCGACGCCGAGTTCGCGCGCGCGATCGAAAAGGGGCTGGACCCGCGGGTTAGGCATGGATGTCTCGTAATAGGCGTCCAGCTCCGCACCCTCGATCAGCCAGCGGGGGAAGAAGGTGGTGAAGGCCAGCTCCGGGAAGACCACGAATTTGGCGCCCTTCCCGGCGGCCTCCTCAAGCAGGGCGATCATGCGGGCGAGGATGGCCTCGCGGCTGTCGGCGCGCTGGTTGGGGCCCATCTGGGCGGCGGCGAGGCGGAGGATGCGGGGCATGGCGTGATCTTCCTGCGCGGATCTGGCTGAGGCTTCATGCCGCAGGGGATTTGCCTGGGGCAACCGCCCTTCCAGGGAAAACGAAACCGGCCGGCCCGAAGACCAGCCGGGTGCCAGGAAATATAGGCCCGGGTGGCAGTTTCAGTGCAGCGGCCTGGCCCCGCCGCCCTCCGGCATCCCATGCACCACACCCACGGGGTCGCGCCGGCCGATGCCGAGGAGCTGATAGAGCCCGATCGCCGCGACAGTGGCGGTGCCGATGCCGGCAATGGAGAAGCCGCCGATCGAGACGGTGAAGTTGCCCGCGCCAAGCACGAGCGAGGCGCCGACCGTGAGCAGGTTGCGCGGATCGGAGAAGTCCACGCGGTTGTCCACCCAGAGCCGGATCATGGCCGCCGCGATCAGCCCGAACACCACCACGGCGAGGCCGCCCAGCACGGGACCGGGGACGGTCCGCAGCAGCGCGCCGAATTTGGGCGAGAAGCCGAGCGCGATGGCAGCGAAGGCCGCCACCACGAAGATCAGCGTGGAATAGACACGGGTGACGGCCATGACGCCCATGTTCTCGACATAGGTCGTGACGCCCGTGCCGCCGCCGGCGCCCGAGACCATGGTGGCGATGCCATCGCCGAGGAAGCCGCGCCCTATATAGGGATCGAGGTTGCGGCCGGTCATCGCGCCGATGGCCTTGATATGGCCGAGATTCTCCGCGACCAGGATGAAGGCGACGGGGGCGATGAGGAGCATCGCGCCGGCCTCGAAACTCGGGGCGCGGAAGCTCGGCATGCCAATCCAGGGCGTCGTCGCGATCTCGGCGAAGGAGATGGGCGGCAGAAGGCCCAGGACGTTGCCCATGATGAGGTAGAGCACATAGCCGCAGCCGATTCCGGCCAGGATCGAGATGCGGCGGATCGCCAGCGGCGCATAAACCGCGATGCAGGCGGTGGCGATGAGGGTCGCCAGCGCGACGATGACATGGGGGCCGGTGCCCTCGATGCCCTTCACCGCCACCGGCGCCAGATTGAGGCCGATGGCGGCGCCCACCGCGCCGGTCACCGCCGGCGGCATCAGGCGCTCGATCCAGTTCGACCCGGTGAACATCACCAGCACGCCAATGGCGGCGTAGAGCGCGCCGCAGGCGATGATGCCGCCCAGCGCCGGCCCGATATTCGGGTTGGGCCCCTGCCCCGCATAGCCCGTGACGGCGATCACCACCGCGATGAAGGAGAAGGAGGAGCCGAGATAGCTCGGCACCCGCCCGCCCACGAGCAGGAAGAAGATCAGCGTGCCGATGCCGGAGAAGAGGATGGCGAGGTTCGGGTCGAACCCCATCAGCAGCGGCCCGAGAATGGTGGAGCCCGACATGGCCACCAGGTGCTGGATGCCCATGACCCCGGTGGTCCCCCAGGGCAGGCGCTCATCGGGTGGAACGATGGGGCCGCGGGCAAGGGGCCAACTGGGGAAGAGCGACATGCCGGGGCGTCCTTGGGGATTCGGGGTACCAGGAAGGGCAATATGCTGGCCCAGCCGGCAGCCCGTCCCACGCCGCACGGTATCGGAGGAAGGTTCCGGGGTGAGTGATGCGCGGTCGCTACGAAAGCGCGGCAGACACCCCCCGCTTTGCTGGCGGACTGGCAGAACTGATTCACCAGCAAGCCCGAAGAAAAAAATGGGGG
>DATCMG010000809.1:0-2752 GCA_036563555.1 Roseomonas sp.
TCGCAGCCGCTGGTGAGCGCGGAGCCGACCACCAGAGGAATCTTCGCCGCGCGCGCGGCACGCAGCATGATGCCGAGGTCGTGCCGGTAGGTGGCCAGAGGCAGAAAGGGCTTCCCACTGCCATGGTAGTAAGGGCCCATATCCGTCGAGCCTGCGTCCTGGCCGATAAAGTCAGGCGAGAGGGAGAGGCCGCGCTTGAAAGCCTCGATGTTGAAGCCGCTGCCTAGCGAGCCCGAGGGCGCCAATCCAGTGATCTGGTCCATGGTACTTCTCAATTGAGGGTGATGTTGCCGCG
The DNA here is from genome assembly GCA_036563555.1 of Roseomonas sp. Lineage (GTDB taxonomy): Bacteria > Pseudomonadota > Alphaproteobacteria > Acetobacterales > Acetobacteraceae > Roseomonas. The sequence continues at coordinate 296 of DATCMG010000809.1, forward strand.
CTTGATGACATTGCCCCAGCGTGGGACGTCGGCTTCCAGCAGCTCCGCGAAGCGCGAAGGTCCCTCAGCCACCACGGTGGCGCCAGCCGTCTCCAGCGTACGTCGGGCGGCAGGGTCGGCCAGGCACTTGAGGAATACGGCGTTCAGCCGCTCCACAATCGAAGCTGGGGTGCCGCGCGGCGCCATGACACCGAGCCAGAGTGGCACCTCTACCTGCTGCAGGCCGAGCTCGGCGAAGGTGGGCATGGCCGGCACGGCTGGAGAGCGCTCCGTCGCGCCGATGGCGATGGCGTGCAGGTTGCCACCATCAAGCATCGGCTTTGCCGAGGCGACGGTGGTAAAGGTCAGGGCAATGGTGCCGGCTGCCATGTCATTCAGCACGAGTGCCGCACCGCGATAGGGCACGTGTAGCCAGCGCGTGTCGGTGGCCTGGGAGAACATCTCCAGGGCGAGGTGGCCAAGCGAGCCATTGCCAGGGGAGCCGAAAGCAATTTGCCCCGGCCGCGCCTTTCCGGCGGCAATCACCGCGGGAACGTCTCGCGCCGGGAAGTTTGCCGCTGCGAAAAGGGCAAAGGGCGTGCTGACCATCCAGGTGACGGGGATCAGGTCCTTGTTGGGGTCGTAAGGCAGATTTGCCTGAAGGAAGGAGGCGATGGAGAGCTGCGGTGCGCTGGCAAGGACCAGCGTCGTGCCGTCCGGGCGAGACTTCGCCACATGGTCCGCAGCGATCGTGCCGCTGTTACCGCCACGATTGTCGATCACCAGAGGCTGGCCCGTGATCTCTTGGAACTGCTGGGTCACAGCGCGGGCGACCACGTCGAGGGAGCCGCCGGCGGGGTAAGGGATGACCAAACGCACCGGGCGGTCGGGAAAACCCTGTGCCCATGCGGCGCGGGCACCCAGGGCAAGAGCGGGGAGGGCAAGTAGGGAGCGGCGAGGTATTCTCATCATCATGGCCTCCTCATTGGTGGGCCGTTGCGGGCGTCCTCAACCGAGCCCTTCTTGGGGCCAGGCTCATTCTGTGCTTCAGGCGGCATCGCCGAGCCATTGGGCAGCGAGGCGGTTGCCGGTGTGAATCTCGGCGTGACCCTCGCGGACCAGCTCCGCAATCCGGGCCACGCGCTCCTCGACATGGGCCTCCATGAGAGCCACGGCTGCCTCAACATTCCGGCGCTCAAGGCCTTCGAGAATCGCGAGATGCCCTTCGGGTAGGCTGGATTGCGAACCCTTGCGTAGGCCGATCCAGCGGATGAAGCGGATGCGTTCGTTGAGGGATTGGACGGACCGCAGGATCTCCGCATTGCCTGAAAGGGCGGCGATCTGCTCGTGGAAAGCTTCGTCGAAGCGAAGCTGGCGCAGAGCATGGGTCTCGTCCGCCCGTGACTCGACTCCCGCGCGGGCAAACGCAGAGAGATCGTTGATCTCCACATCGCTAGCTCGCCGGCCGGCGAGCCGCACAGCGCCGGATTCAACCAGGACGCGGTACTCATAAAGGGCGGTGATCTGCGCCGTATCCAGCTCACGCGCATGGAAGCCGCGATTGGGGATGGCGGTGAGGAGGCCCTCAGATGCGAGGCGGTTCAGCGCTTCGCGTAGCGGGGTCCGACTTGTGCCCAGGCTGCGCGCTAGCTCCACCTCATTGACCCGGTTGCCAGGGCGGAAGTGGAAGGTGACGGCCATAACCTTGACCTCCTTGTAGAGGCGGTCGGCGGCGCGGGCTGTCTCCGGGGCATCCATATGGGATACTGTGCACAGTCCTGTGCACAGGGCAACCTGTTCCTCTCTGTCTGGAAAACTCTGGATCTAGTAGCCTAAGGCACTCCGTTCGACCACGCTCTCGGAGACTGCTTCAGCTGGCCATTTCAAACGCAAACCTGCGCATCCTCACAGTTCCGCTTACGGAAGTTCTTGAGACAGTTTAGTTTCTGAGGGCGCTCCTCACCGCAGTTCAGGTGGCATACATTCTTCAACGAAGGGGTGAAGCCATTCTCGTAATGCCGCCATCCCTGAACGCTACGCGGAATCATGACGCCGCCCGACAAGTTCCAGCAGCCCGATGTCGTGGGAGCGGTACCACCACGGCATTTAACGCGGCACCAGCTGATCGGCGTCAGGTCGCGCTGACCCGTTCAAGGAGCCGCGCCACCGTCGTGTGGGTCCACCTACCTGCGCCACCCGGCGTCAGCACACCGCGCTCCGTCAGTGCCCGTGCCAGCCCCTGGTGCGTGGTGATCCCCTTGGCCCACATTGCCGCTATTTCCAAAGCAAGCCGGTGTGCCGTTCGCGTGGCCTGCTCGACCCGGGAGGACGCCGCAGCCGCCGCGCATGGTGGGCTGGGTGGCCGCCAACCTCTATCCCCGCCCAGCACCGCCCCACGCGCCCGTGCCGCAGCTAGGGCCGCCCGGGTCCGTTCCGAGATCAGTTCCCGCTCCTTCTGCGCCATCGCCGCGTAGACCC
>DATCMG010000857.1:0-2155 GCA_036563555.1 Roseomonas sp.
TCCAGCACGTTCATGTTCAGCGGGATGCGGCTTTCCAGCGGCGTCGCGCGGAACATGCTCTCCATCAGCATGGCGGGCTCGATGGTGCGGGCCTTGGGCTCCAGCACCATGCGGACCTTGTCCGTGCTCTCATCCCGCACATCGGCGAGCAGCGGCAGCTTCTTCGCTTCCAGCAGCTCCGCGATCTGCTCGATCAGGCGGGACTTCTGCACCTGATACGGGATCTCGGTGATGACGACCTGCCAGGTCCCGTTCTTGAGCTTCTCGACATCCCATTTGGCGCGCAGGCGGAAGCCGCCGCGTCCCGTCTCATAGGCATTGAGGATACTGTCCGCGGGCTCGACCATCACGCCGCCCGTGGGGAAATCGGGGCCAGGCATGTGGACGAGAAGCTGGGCGGTGGTGGCCTCGGGGTTCCGGATCAGCTCCAGGGCCGCGGCGCAGGCCTCCCCGGCATTATGGGGCGGGATGGAGGTCGCCATGCCGACCGCGATGCCGTTCGCGCCATTCGCGAGCAGGTTCGGGAAGGCGGCCGGAAGGACGACCGGCTCCTGCTCTTCCCCGTCATAGGTCGGGCGGAAATCGACCGCGTCCTCGTCGATGCCTTCCAGCAGCGCCTTGGCGACCTCGGTGAGCTTCGCCTCGGTGTACCGCATGGCGGCGGCGTTATCGCCGTCGATATTACCGAAATTCCCCTGGCCCTCGACCAGCGGGTAACGGGCCGCGAAATCCTGGGCGAGCCGCACCAGCGCCTCATAGACCGAGGCGTCGCCATGGGGGTGATACTTGCCGATCACGTCGCCCACGACGCGGGCGCATTTCTTGAAGCCTCCCGCCGGATCGAGCCGCAGCTGCTGCATGGCCCAGAGCAGGCGGCGATGAACCGGCTTCAGCCCATCCCGCACATCCGGCAGGGAGCGCGCCATGATGGTGGACATGGCATAGGCGAGGTACCGCTCGGACAGGGCGCCGGCGAGCGGGGTTTCGTTGATCCGGCCGCCCTCGGGGAGCGTCTTGAGGTCGTCGGGCATGGTGGGCGGCCCCGTGTTCTGCGTTCGTTCAGGTCTTCCGTTCTAGCAGGCTGGACGCGCCAGCGCCAGGGCACGAGGCTGTCGATGGACCGGCGGAAGTAGCCGGGTCTAGCAACGACCGCCAAAGAGGAGGATGCCGGATGGCCCAGGGTGGATGGATGGCCCGTGGCGGAACGCGCCGCGCGGGCACGGTGCTGGCCCTGGCGCTGGCCGTCGCGGCTGCGCCAGGGGCCGGGGCCTCGGCAGCCGATGGGCTCCTCCTTCCCGTGCAGGGCGGGCCGGCGAAGAACCCTGTTCCGCCCGCCGGCGGCGCGGCCCGCCCGGCGCAGCCGCCAGCCCCCGCCTTCGCCCTGAGCGCCGCCGATGCCGCGCGCACGCCGCCGCTGCAGCCGGACCGCCCTGTGGCGGTCACCTTGCGCCGAGGGCAGCAGGCCTTCTTCCGCGTGGCGCCCGAGGCCGGCGAGGCCTGGGCCGTGGTCACGCGCCGGCTGGCGCGGAACACCGATACGGTGCTGGCCGCTCTGGGCGAGAGCGGCGCGGTGGTCGCCGAGGATGATGATGGCGGGGATGAAAACCTTGCCTCGCGGCTGGAGATCCAGCCGGGCGATGGTGCGCGCCTGATCCGCGCCGGCACGCTGGAAAATACCGGCGGCCGCTTCGAACTGGTGCTGACCCGCGAGCAGGCGCAGCCCCCGCCCGACTTCGCCACCACCCAGGCCGAAGCGGCGTCGCGCCCGGCCCTGGCCCCTGGCCAGCCCGTGCGCGTGCGGCTCCGGCGCAACCAGCAGGCCTTCTTCGCCCTGCCGCAGGACCGGACCGACATGATCGCGGTGACACGCGACCTCTCGCGGGACACCGACACGGTTCTTGCCCTGCTCGACGCCTCCGGGCGCGTGCTGGCCGAGAATGACGATGGGGGCCAGAATCTCGCCTCCGTACTCTCCGTCGCGCAGGGGGCGGATGGGCCGCTGACTCTGCGGGCGGGGCTCGTGGGCAGCGGTCCCGGCAGCTTCGAAGTGGTTCTGGAACGCGAGGCACCCTCCGCGCCTCCTAATTACCCCACCAGCACAGCAGAGGCGCGGGCACGCGGCCCGCTGGCACCGGGCGAGACGGTGCGGATCGAG
>DATCMG010000870.1:0-3187 GCA_036563555.1 Roseomonas sp.
TGCGACGCTTACGGCGCCGGCTTCTTCTACATCCCGGGCACGGACACGTGCTTGAAGGTCGGCGGCTATGTCCGTGTCGACTATGACTATCGTCCGCAGCGCAATAGCACTGGCTACATCCGCCTGCCGAACGGCGGCCCCGGCTTCGCGCCTGGCAACTACCTCTACTCGGCAAACACGGGCGATCTGACGACCAACGGCTTCTATGCTCGTGGTACCGTGCAGATGGACGCCCGTACGCAGACCGCTTGGGGCACCGTGCAGACGGTCATGGCGCTGCGCATGGATACCGGCTCGGGGGTGATGGAGCGCATCGGCGGCACCACGACTGCGAACATTGGTACGCAGGGCGTGACTGCGACGACGCTTGAGTCTGCCTACATCCGCTTCGCTGGCTTCACCTTCGGCCAGGCGGCTCAGCCCTTCGACTTCAAGTCGGCTTGGGCTTGGAATACACCGTGGGCGACCGGCTGGCCGAACGGCGTGCGCCAGCTTGCCTACACTCATGTGTTCGGCGGTGGCTTCTCCGCCACTGTTGCTGCGACGGACGCTCGGGCGTACAACGGCGTGACCTCGGCCACGACGGCGGCCTACCCGTCCTCCTTTGAGCGTGCCGGCGTCGTGTGGGTCGGTAATGTTCGCTACGACCAGTCGTGGGGTTCGGCCCAGATCATGGGCGCATACCAGCGCGGCGGCAACGTCGCTGGTGGCGACAACCGTCTGATCTACAACTCGCCGGGCGCGAACGATGTTTTCGGCACCAACGAGTCCGGCTGGGCGATCGGCGCTGGTCTCGCCATTAACCTGCCGATGCTTGCCTCGGGCGACCGCATTGAGTTTCAGGCGGTCTATCATGACCGCATCGTGAACCTCATCGGTGACCCCAGCATCAACAACCCCTCGGTAGGCGCGTACATCACGAACCCGCTCGGCGGGCCCAGCATCAACTTCGCGAACGGCAAGGGCTACTCGCTGCTGGCGCAGATGCGTCACTATTGGCTGCCGTCTCTCCGCTCGCAGGTTTACGTGTCTTACACCGATCGCAAGCTGCACACCGAAGCTGATGGCTTCGGCATCGATGCTCCCGTGTTTGCGAACGGTTGCGGCGGCTTCGTTTGTTCCGGCGCCAAGGGCACGGCTTTCGGCATCGGAAAGGCGCTGGTTTGGTCGCCGACCCGCAACTTCGACATCGGTCTGGAGCTGACGTACCTCCGCGCTCGGTGGAACGAAGCGGCTCTCCGCTCTTCCACTCAGCAGTGGGTCAACTACGCGAACGACCAGCAGCGTGGCCTGACCGAGGACACCTTCATCGGTAAGGTGCGCGTCCAGCGCAACTTCTGATCGGGTCCTCCGAAAGAAGACGGAGAGGGCGGCCATCGTGCCGCCCTTTTCGTTTGGGCTCAGGCCTGCTCCAGGTCGGGCCGCCGTTCGCCGACTGCCGCCGTGCCGTTCATCCGCGCCCGCCGCGCGAAGGCCGCCTCCGCACCGGCTACGTTCTCCGACCGCCCCGCCAGGCCTTTTTGCGCCGCCGCGTGCAGCGCCTGGTTCATCACTGAGCAGCTCCCATCGATGCAGTGTTTCCGATGCTTCTCGAACTCGGCATCTGAACGCAGTCCGGCGTTGCGGACGCTTCGAGAGCGAAGTAGGCGGATCCGAGATCGAGCTGGGCGACGACACACCAGGTGCTGCGATGGAAGGGCGCGCACGCTCCAGCAACGCGACTGCGCTCCGTTGCCAACCGACAGCAGTAGTTGTGAGCGGCGGTCAAACCGAGCTTTAACCAGGGAGAAGATCATTCCTGCCTCCGCCCTTCACGGCGGGCGTTCCGACTGCACAACGCAGTCGCGAAGCAGCTCCGGCCGGCGCAGGCGAGGCAAGGCACCGTGGCACGGGATGGCACAATCCGCACAAGCAACGGTGACGTGCGAGATGTAGCCCGTCAGCGAACTTGAGCAGAAGAACCTTAACTGTCTCCCGATGACGCGAGGGTCGAGAGCTTGGCCGTCAGCTCGTCTTTGCGGAACGGCTTCGTGAGTCTAGGCAGGTCAGAGGCGATGCCATCCACCTCTGCATAGCCGGATACGACCAGAACAGGTAAATCGGGACGGCTTGCTCGTAGGGTGCGAGCGAGGTCGGTTCCGCTCATGCCCGGCATAAGGTGGTCGGTGACGACGAGGTCCACCCGAGCCGCATCGCGGATCAAGTCGAACGCCTGTTCCGCCGAAGACGCTTCGATGACATGGTAGCCTAGATCACTCAGCATGTCCGCGGTGCTTAGGCGCACGATGTCCTCGTCGTCGACCAACAAGGCGGTACCGCGTCCAGGAACCTGCTCGGCCGACTGAGGAACGCTATGGGCCTGTGGAACATCTCCTGTCTGCGGAAGCCATATTTCGATGTTCGTGCCGAGCCCTGGCGTGCTGTTAATGGTCAGCGCGCCGCCGAGTTGTAATGCGAGCCCGTGCGCCATGCTGAGGCCGAGGCCGGTGCCCTTGCCCACGCCCTTGGTCGAGAAGAATGGTTCGACCGCACGAGCAAGTGTAGCCGCGTCCATCCCCACACCGGTATCGGCAACCGATAGACGCACGTATGCCCCGGGCCGAACTGAGCGCTCGGCCACCGGGATGATGACGGCCGACGCGCTGATACGCAGCGTCCCGCCCTCCGGCATGGCGTCACGTGCGTTTACCGCAAGGTTCAGAAGCGCCATTTCGAGCTGGTTTGGGTCAGCTTTGGCCGGCGGGAGGTCGTCACCCGCGTCGACGACCACCCTAATCTGTGGGCCCGTCGTGCTCGAAATAAGTTCGGCCATGTTTTTCACCAGCTTAGTGACATCGACCGCCACGGCCTGGAGTGGCTGACGCCTAGCGAACGCGAGGAGGCGCTGAACGAGAACTTTGGCTCGCTCAGCGGATTGCGCGGCGCCGCCTATGAGGCGCTGCTCGCGCTCGCTACCCACTCCCTTGCGTTGAAGCATGTCGAGCGTGCCTATGATGGGAGTCAGCAAGTTGTTGAAGTCATGAGCCACGCCGCCGGTAAGTTGGCCCATCGCCTCCATCTTCTGTGCTTGCCGCAGCGCCTCCTGCGCAGCCTCAAGCTCCAGTTGGCGTTCTTTGGCGAGGCTAATGTCTCGTCCGATGGCGATGAAGTTCATTCCGTTCGACTCAGGTGCGGCCGTCCACTCGAT
>DATCMG010000882.1:0-6272 GCA_036563555.1 Roseomonas sp.
GCCGCGACATCCATGTGGAACTGCGAACGGTGGATGTGCATATCCGCCGCCTGCGAAAGGCGGTGAATGGCGACAGCGACGCGGATGTGATCCGCACCGTCCGCAGCGCCGGATATGCGCTCGATACGGAAGGGTAGGCGCCGCTGCCCATCGCCCGCGGTAGGGCCGCCTGCGCAGGGCGCGCCACGGCTAATCCCTCGATCCCGGCCAGGTTCCATGGACGATGTCGCCCCTTCGGCGTCCCGGCGCGGGTTTCGTGTCACGCATGATGTCCGGAATCGATCAGGACGCGGCCCCGAGTTCCAAAGCGTCCCGAGCCATCCTATCCTCCCGTGATGGAAAAGGAGGGAGGTTTGGACGCTACGGCGCTGCGCCATGAGATGCCAGCCGAGGTCGAGGCCCTGCCGGCGCTGCTCGACGAGTTGGAGGCCTTCGCGGAGGTCGCGGGCCTCTCTCCGCGTGCCGCCCAGCACCTGGCCCTGGTGACCGAGGAACTGGCGGCGAATATCGCCATCCATGCCAAGGGGGCCAGCCTGCTGCGGGTCGATATCCGGCGCCAGGGCGACTCGGTGCGGTTGGTGATCGAGGATGACGGCCCCGCCTTCGACCCGCTCTCGGCCACGGAGCCCGATCTCGAGGCCGCACTGGAAACACGCGACATTGGCGGCCTGGGCGTGCATTTCGTCCGCATCATGACCCGCGAGGCCGCCTATGAGCGGCGCGACGGGCTCAACCGCCTGACGGCCCTTCTGGACGCGGGATGATCTGAGGGGCAAACATCGGAACCACCACCGGCCCACCGCGCCGGACCTGACTGGAGATGCCATGCAGATCGCCGAGCACAGGGAAGGCGCGACCACGGTCGCCGCGCTGGAGGGCCGCCTCGATACCGCCACCGCCCCGGCGACCGAGGAGAAGTTGCTCTCCCTCCTCGAAGGGGGAGCGCTCATCGCCGACATGTCCGGGGTGCGCTACGTCTCCTCCGCCGGGCTGCGCGTGCTGTTGAAGGCGGCGAAGCAGGCCCGCACCAAGGGCGTCGGCTTCTCCGTCTGCGGGCTGCAGCCAGCGGTGCGGGAGGTCTTCGAGATCTCCGGCTTCGACAAGATCATCCCCCTGCACGGCACGCGCGCCGAGGCACTGGCCGCGGGCTGAGTACCCGGGGCGGGGAGCACCGTGCCCGCCGCGCGCCGGACCGCACTTCCCCCCGCCAGCCGCGAGCTGGCGGAGGCCGGGCTGGCGAAGCTGGCCGGGCTTGCCCCTTCCGACGTGCTGCGGCGCCGCCTTGAGCGCGCGGCGCCGCTCCTCGACGGACTCGATTCATCGCCGGACATTGATTCGCCCGGCTGGGCCGCGCTGCTCGACGCCGTCACGGTGCAGGAGACGCGCCTCCTGCGCGCCGCACCCCAGCTCCTTTCCCTCGCGTCGCTGATGCCCGCGCTGCCAGGGCGCCCGCTTCGCCTCCTCTCCGCCGGCTGCGCCTCGGGGGAGGAGGCCTGGAGCTTGTCCATCCTGGCCGATTCGGCGCGGGTCGGGGCGGAGGTGCTGGGGCTGGACCTCTGCCGCACGGCCCTCGCCGCCGCTGAGGCTGGCCGCTACCCCGCCGGGCCGCCGGATGCGCTGCGCGAGGTGCCGGCCGCCCTCCAGTCCCGCTTCGCGCGGGTGGGGAACTGGGTCGTGCCGCGCGCGGACCCGCGGCCCGCCTTCCGCCGTGCGAACCTGCTCGACCTTCCGGAGGATCTCGGCTCCTTCGCCGCGATCCTCTGCCGCAACGTCCTCATCTACCTGCTGCCGGAGGCGCGGGCGGCGGTGCTGCGCGGGCTGGTCGCCCGGCTGCTGCCCGGCGGTGCCCTGCTGCTTGGCCCCACCGATGTTCCCGCCCCCTCGCTCCCGCTGGCACCGGAGCCGGGCGCGCATGGCATCTGGCGGCGCCTGTGAGCGCGGCCGGGATCGTCGCCGGCGGTATCGTGCACCGGCTACCGGAGGGTGCGTCCGCGGCCGCTACTCCCGTGCTACGGCCGCTGCCGGACGGGGGTGGCCGGCTTTGTGTCGGGCTGCTCGGCGGTGGCGCGCTGCCGGCCTGGGTGCTGCCTGGTGCCGCGCAGCCCGCCCGTGCCTGGGCCCTGGTTCCGGGGGCGGAGGGCGCCGTGCTGCTGGGCGGCGATTCGCTGACTGCCTCGCCGCCGGCGGATGCCGCCCTCGTTCCATCCCCGCCTTTCCCACCACCCCGCCTTCGCCTGGCCCATCGCTCGGAAGTGGCCGGGGAGGCGCCCGCGCCTACCCCCCAGGCCCGGGGTGGCTTCCGCCTTGCCCTGGCAGGTGGCGCGGTGGACCTGCCCTTCGCCGCGCTGGACCGGCTGCTGCCCATGCCGCCCCTGCACCCCATGCCCGAACCGGCCCCCGGCATGCGCGGCATGGCCTGGACCGCCGCCGGGCCCGTGCTGGTGCTCGATCCCGCCCTGCTCGGGGTGGAAGGGGAGGCGGAGGGGCCGCTGCTCGCCATCCTTCTGTGCGAGGGGCGCCGGATCGGCCTGCCCTGCCGCGGTGCCTCGCCCGTTGCGGAGGCGCCACCCTCCCTGCCACTGGTGCTGCATTCGCCCGCCCTGCTCGCCGCCGCGCCGCTTGCCCTGCCGCTCGCGGCAAAGCCCCCCCTGCCGACGCGCCTCCTCCTGCTCGCCCGTGCGGGCAGGGCCGGTTTCGCCCTGCCGCTGGAGGAGGTGGCCGCCATCCTGCCGCCCCAGGCCCCGCGCAACCGGGGTGGCGGCGCCGTGGCGGGCATCGCGGCGCATCGGGGGGATGTGCTGCCCGTGCTCGATGCTGGGTGGCGGCTGGGCCGCGGTCCTGTCCTGTCCGGCAACGCGCCCGTCCCGATGCTGCGGCTGCAGGGCGCGGATCCTGTGGCCCTGGCCGTCTCCGCCGTACTCGGCCTTCGCGCGGTTCCCGAGGCCGATCTCGCGCCGGTGGCGGGGGCGGGGCTGGTATCCGCCGTCGCGCATCTGGACGGCGCGGTGCTGCCGGTCTGCCGCGCCCGCGCCCTGCTGGCCCCGCTCCATGTTGGTTCCACGCCATGATCCGCGTCCTGGTGGTGGATGATTCCGCCTTCATGCGCATGGCGCTGCGCCGGATCATCGAGGCCGATGGCGACCTGCACGTCGTGGGCGAAGCGAGCGACGGTCAGGCAGCCGTGGACCTGGCCGCACGCCTGCACCCCGACATCGTGACCATGGATCTGGAGATGCCCGGGCTGGACGGCATCGCCGCCACGCGCCGCCTGGCCGCGCTGCCGGACCCGCCCGCCGTGGTGATGGTCAGTCATCACACGCGGGACGGGTCGGAGAACGCGCTGGCGGCCCTGGCCGCCGGGGCGGCGGATGTGCTGTGGAAAGGCTCCTCCCTCGGCGGTCTGGATCTCGCGCAGATCGACCGGGAGTTGCGCGGCCGACTGCGCCACTGGTCCCGGCAGCGGGCACGGCCGGCCTCGCCCCCACAACCGGCCGCGCCGTTGCCGCCGCCTGCCGCGCCACGCGCACCCGCGACCCGGTCCGGCTGCGACGTGGTGGTGCTCGCGGCCTCAACCGGCGGGCCGGATGCGCTGGCGACGCTCCTCACCGTGGCGGGGCCGCTGGCCGTGCCCTGCGTCGTGGCGCAGCACATGCCGGCGGATCTCGGGCCCGACTTCGTCCGTCACCTGAACCGGCATAGCGGCATAATGGCGGTGCTCGGCGCCCATGCCGCCCCCCTGCGCCCGGGGGAGGTCACCGTGATCCCGGGCGGCACCGACGGGCACCTCGCGCGCGGTGGTCCCGAGGAACCCGCCGGGGGTCTCGTGCTGCGGCTCGGGCGCGGGGAGGGACTGGTGCATCCCTCCGCCGACATGCTCTTCCGCTCCGCCGCTCTTGTGGCGCAGCGTGCGATCGGCATCGTGCTCACCGGCATGGGGCGCGACGGGGCGGTGGGCGCCGCCGCGATGCGGGAGAGGGGCATGGCCGTGTTGGCGCAATCTCCGGAAAGCTGCGTGGTGGCCGGCATGCCCGGTGCCGTGATCGAGGCCGGATTGGCGGCCGAGGTCGCGGACCCCGCCGCGCTCGGCGAACGACTGCGTGCCCTGGCCATCCCGCCCGCCACCATGAATGCCCCGGGCCGAGGATGGGGCGCGGCATGAGCGGCGGCTCGCTCGATCCCGAGCTGCTGGCGCTCTTCCTGCCGGAATGGGAGGCCGGGACAGCGCTCCTGTCCGAGGCCATCGAGGAGCCTTCGCAGCGCCGCGCCCTGGATTCGCTGCGCGGCCTGGCCGGCGGCGCCGAGATCGAATCACTCCGCACCGCCCTGCGCGCACTGGACCCGCTGCCCGAACCCTTTGACACCCAGGCCACCGCCGCCGCCCTGGCCGCCCATGCGCGCGCCGTGGTCGCCGCCGGGCGGGACCTGCCCTTTGATGCGGTGCCGCCGGCCGCGGCCGGAATGGCCGCCGCGCCGGGCCACGGCCTGGTGCGCGCCCTCGTGGTGGATGACAGTGCCATGATGCGCCGGCTGGTGCGGGAGAGCCTCTCGCTCGATCCCGCCTTCACGGTGGTGGCCGAAGCTGCCGATGGGCGGGAGGCGCTGGACCGGATCGCCGAGGACCGGCCCGACCTGATCCTGCTCGATATCGAGATGCCCGTGCTCGATGGGTTGGGGGTGCTGCGTGACTGGGCGCTGCGCGGAACCGGGGCTGTGGTCGTGGTCTCCTCCGCCGCCGTTCCGGGCGGGGAGGTCGCGACCGAGGCACGCCGCCTGGGCGCAAGCGCCGTCGTCGGAAAGCCATCGGGCGCCTTCTCCCCCGATCTCGGCGAGCGCCAGGGCGAGGCCATCCGCCGTGCCGCGCGGCGCGCCGTCGGACTGCCCGCCGATGGGATGGCGGAGGCATGATGGAGGACGCCACCCTCTGGGAAGGCTTCGCCGGGGAAAGCGAGGAGCATCTCGACACGATCGAGCGCCTCCTCTCCGCCCCGGTGGAGGGGGAGGGGGTGAACACCCTGTTCCGCGCCTTCCACAGCCTGAAGGGCATGGCCTCCGTGCTCGGTGCCGGTGGAATGCGCGACCTCGCGCATGGCTGCGAGGACCTGCTCGGCCTCGCCCGTGCCGGAAAGCTGGCGGTGACGGGCCGGGTGGCGGATGGGCTGACGGCGGCGGTGGACGGGCTGCGCGCCATGCGCGCGGGGGTGCTGGAAACGCATCGCGACGTCCCGGCCGATGCGGCCCTGCTGCGCCGGATCGCCGGCCTGGCGGAACATGATGGCGCCACGCCCGCGCCAGGCTCCGGGCGGGAACCCGGTCCGGCGGCGGCACCTGCCGGTGCCGATCCCTTGCTCGGCGCCTTCGCCTCGCGTTGTGCCGCCGCCGCGCCCAGCCTCGCCGTCCTTTCGGCCGGGCGGGACGAGGCCGCCCTGGCGGAGGCCGCCGATCTCGCCGGCGCCGCCCGGCTGATCCGCCTGCCCGGGCTTGCCGATTCGCTGGAAGCGCTTGCCGCAACGGCCGGCACCGAAGGGGCGCTGCCCGCCCTCGGCCGCCTGCGCCGCCGCCTTGCCCTGCTGGCGATGCAGGCCGGCGAGGCTGCGGGTGCCGACAGCATTCCCCGCGCAGCGCGTGGGACGGTGAATGTGGCCTTCCTCTCGGCAGCGGCCGATGCCCTGCCCGACCCGCCGGGCGGCCACGCTGCCCTGGCCATGGCCGCCCGCGCCGGGGCCGCGGCCGCCTGCGCCCTGGGCCAGGATGCGCTGGAGCGGGTGTTGCTCGCGCTCGAGGATCTGGCCGACCGGGCCGCCGATCCGGATGCCGCCGCGCTGCTCGGGGCACGCGGCCCTGCCCTGGCTGAAGCCATCCGGCATGCCCAGACCGGCGGTCCGGCCGCGATAACATCGGCCGGCACCGATTCGCGCATCCCGGCCGGGTTCCTGTCCCTGCTGAGCGAGACGGCCCGGCAGCGCGCCGCCGCTGCCCTCGATTCCGGCGCCCGCCTTTATGTCGCGCGCCTCGCCATGGGCCAGGGCGAGGCGCTAGAGGCCGCGATCGCCGATGCGCTGCGGCCGGAGGCCGAGATCCTGGGCAGCCGCACCCTGCCCGGAGCCAGCCCGCCGCTACTGGAATTGCTTCTCGCCAGCGCGGCCGAACTCGACGTCCTCTCCCGCGCTGCAACGGCGGCCGATCCCTCGCGCCGCATCCTCCTCTCCCTCTCGGCCGCCGAAGAGGAGGGATCGCACGCCCCCGCCATGGCGGGTGGCGCCACCATGCGGGTG